>CBHFMJ010000149.1:0-6422 GCA_965994715.1 uncultured bacterium
CATCGCTTCCGCCCTTGAGCAGATAGTTCCCATCACGGCCCTCGAGGGTGTCGTTCCCCTGATCGCCGATGAGCTGGACGTGACCCTCGCCCCCTGAAAGCTCGTCGGCGTCGAAATCGCCGAGTAGCTCATCGTTGCCATCGCCGCCGCCCACCAGATCGATCCCCGTACCACCCGACAGTCGATCCGCACCGAAACTGCCGCGAACGCGGTCGTTGCCGTCATCGCCGCAGATGACGTCGTCGCCGAGACCGCCGTTGATCTGATCGGTCCCGCCGAGACCGGCGATCACGTCCTTCCCGGGGGACCCGAGAAGGATGTCATCCCCGGGGGTCCCGGTGATCGTCGCGGTGTCCTCGAGACAGGTTGCGGGTCCGGCGTACGCGGCCGGGGAAGTGGTGGCTACCAACGCCATCGCCGCGAGCCCGACGATCAGCCCGAACGTGCTCCTTCGGCTGCCGACGTCGTCCGTCCGATCGTAGGTGTTGGCACACAGACCTCCTCGGGGGGTTTCATCGACCATTTCAGAACGGCACCGGGTCGTCAGTAGCCCATTCGACTTACGCGTTCCCCACGAATCGCGATCGGACACGGAAGGTGCATCGACGATGAAGACGATCGCCATCCCTGGTGCACCGTCGTTTGCCGTCTCAAGGCGAACCGGCCAAGATGCGCCCGTGAACGGTCCCGGAACCACCCCAGCTCGCGCTGGGTGGATCGATACCGTGGTTGCACGGGTGGCCCGGATCGGCGCGGATCCCAGGGACGACGCGGACCTGCGTCAGAAGAAGTCGCTCCTCGTGCTCATCGCGGCGCTGATCCTGCCGGTGTCCGCCGTGTGGGGCGCCCTCTATGTCGGCTTCGGTTCGTGGGCCGGCATCACCGCGTTCATCTACTTCGCCGTCTCGCTCGGGTCCCTGGTGGTCTTCGCGCGGACCGGCAGATTCCGGCTCTTCCTCGTCACCCAGCTCGTCGATATCCTCCTCTCCCCGACGGCCGGGCAGATGTTCGTGGGTGGGTTCCTCCCGTCCGGGGGGGTCGCGCTGTGGGCGATCCTGGCTCCGCTCGGCGCCCTCGTCTTCCTCGAGGTGCGGCGGGCCATCCGCTGGTTCGTCGCCTTCGTGCTGATCGTCCTCCTCACGGGGGTCGCGGGCGAGCTGTTCTTCCTCGACGCGGGATTTCCGCCCTGGTTCCCCAGCACGATGTTGGCGTTGAACATCGTCGGTGCCGGGGCGATCTCCTTCACCCTGCTCGCCTCCTTCGCGAAGCAGCGCAACGAGGCGCTGGCGGCGCTCCGCGTCGAGCAGGAGAGATCCGAGCTGCTCCTCGTGAACATCCTGCCGCGCTCGATCGCCGACCGACTGAAGAGCGCTCACCAGACGATCGCGGATCATTTCGACGCGGCCTCTATCGTGTTCGCCGACGTCGTGAACTTCACGCCCTTCGCCCAGCGGCTCTCGCCGGCCGAGGTCGTCGGCATCCTCGATGATCTCTTCTCCCACTTCGACACGCTCGTCGAGCGGCACGGGCTCGAGAAGATCAAGACGATCGGCGATGCCTACATGGCCGCCGCGGGTGTGCCGGACCCGAGCCCCCGCCACGCGCGCATGGCCGCGCGCCTGGCGCTCGAGATGCGCGAGGCGATCGCCACCTCGGCCGTCGGGGGCGGGTCCGGGCTCGAGCTGAGGATCGGCATCAATTCCGGGCCACTGATCGCCGGTGTGATCGGCTCGAAGCGCTTCCTGTACGACCTCTGGGGCGACGCCGTGAACACGGCGAGTCGGATGGAATCTCAGGGCATGCCCGGAGAGATCCAGATCACGCGCGCGACGTACGAGCTCTTGAAGGACGAATTCGTCTGCAGGCGACGGGGAACGATCGAGGTGAAGGGCAAGGGTCAGATGGAGACCTGGTACCTGGTCGGACCGCGGTCCGACGAAGGCCGGACGGACCCCAGCGCCATCTCGGAAACGCCGGAACCCTCTCAGTCTCCTGCCTGAGCACCCGCGATCGCAACGCTGGCCCAGAGGAACGACTCGGATCGGTCCAGGCGGAGCATCACTCTGAGGGTTCGAACGCGTAGAGAAGTCCGCCCCACGACCCCTGGAAGAGGCGTCCGTTCGCCACCACGGGTGGAGCGAACACCGCCCCTCGGATGGCTTCCCCACTGTTCCACAGCGCCTGGCCGGTCACGGAGTCGAACCCATAGACGCGCTGATCCCATGCCATGGCGACATACACCACACCTCCGGCGACGATCGGCGGCGACCCGATCAGGTTATTCCGCCCCACAGTCTCTTGCCAGGCAAGTCGGATCATGCAGTTCGGCCGGAACTGGAACGCGAGGAGTCCGTGACGATAGGTTCCGTCGCTCGAGTCCGACGGATTCGTGACATACAGGAGGCCCGTGTCGGGCGAGTAGGCTGGAACTCCCTGCAACTGCTGAACATCAGCGTCCGCGATCTGCAGTCGCTGCGCAGGTCCTTCGCTGATGGCTTGGCGTCGATAGATGAAGAGCTCTCCGTCCTTGTTCACCGCAGCGAGCTGTGGCGGACACCCCGGGGCACGGAACAGGGTGGGCGTGGCACCGAAGTCCGAGTCCACTCCGGTGACGCCGGGATAGTTCGACGATCGCACCTTCAGGTTTCGAGTCAGTCGGATCACTGCCTCAGAGAACCCATAGTGCTCGGGATCCGCCAGAGCATTGCCGGTCGCGACGAAGACGTCGCCGGTCGCCGGATCCACAGAAGCGCCACCTGCGCCCCAGATGCCGCCGCCGCTCGGTCCGTCCTCTCCCGTCGGGTAGAAGGTGGCGACTCGGCGTGCGGTCCTCACGTCGATGGCGATCGCCTTGCCCTTGAAGGGCGGGACATCGCAGACACCAGCCAAGGTCACGTACAGGAGTCGTCCCGCCAGCGTGAGCGCCCCGAAGACGTGCTCCAGCTCGGGCTCACGGGTCACAGGTATCGGCCAACCGGGCGCGACCGCACCCGTGCCGATATCCAGAGCGAACACCTTGCCCGTGCCGCCGGCGACGTGGATGAGGCCGGCCGCGAGGTCGAGCACCGCCGACCCCGTCACACCATGGGTGCCATCGGGAAACTCCTCGCAGTCTGATTCCACCGAGCCGACGTGCCTTCGCCAGACGACGTGGCCGTCGCTCGCATCGAGGGCGAAGAAGTCGCCGGCCGCCGTGCCCACGAAGACCAAGCTGGCGGACTCTCCGTCGACGTCGACGTCTCCGGCGACTACGGGCGGAGCGGTCACCGCTCCACCGAGCTCGGTGCTCCATGAAACCTGCAGCGTGGGAGCGGAATCGGCATCCAGCAGGACCTCGCTCGGATCGATCCCACTGCGCTCGTTATCGAAACCGAACGTGGTCCAGTCATAGTTGGCGGAGGGCGTTGTCGCAGGAGAAGGGGTGTCGGAGACCGGCGCCGGGGAACGAGTCACGGGAGGGTTCGTGTCTCGCTGGGTCGAGCATCCCGGGAGGAGGCCGGCGACGACCAGCGCAACCACAGCCCGTCGGTGATTCCGTCCACGCTGGCTCATGCGTGGCCATAGGCATGGCTCCGGCGGAATCGGCCATGCTCCTTGACGAAGACGATATCCACCTGAGCCAGTGCTCCGTCCAGGGGCCGAACGTGGCCACCGAAGAGGTCGTACGCGACGAACCCCTTGTCCTTCATGTACGAGACCACATCGTGCAATTCCGGACCATCCTCCACGAACTGGAAGAGCGAGACCTCGAGGATGACGACCTCCGCATCCGTGAGACTCCGAGTTGCCCCGGACATCGCTTCGATCTCGCCACCCTGGACGTCGATCTTGATCAGATACGGCCCGCTCAGGTCGTGCTCTTCGCACAGATCGTCGATCGTGACCATCGGTACCTCGCGGGCGACGATCCCCGTTTGCTCGCCTCGCTCGCGTAGGAGTGAGGACCCCTCGAGGTAGGAGTGGACGAACATGTCCACGCTCCCTCGCTCTCTTCCAGCTGCCGCCACGACGAAGTGGGCGCGGTACCGATCCGCGACCTCTTCAAGGACCGGCCGGAACTCCTCCAGAGGCTCGATCAGCAAGAACGTTGCGTCGGGGAACGCGGCATAGAGGTCGGATGTGCCGTTGCCGACGCCCACGTCCACAACGGTGGCAGGCCGGAACCCGGAGCCAACGAGGTGGTGGAGTGCCTCCGCCATCGAGAGGTGCATCCGATGCTGATGACGACGGGACACCTCGAACCCAGCAGCCGCGAACAGCTTCTTGGCGAGCTTGCGGACGGCGCGCTTCCTCTCGGTCACGTCAAGGCAACGTATGTGCTGGCCTGATCGGGCACAAATCCTCGTCGAGCCCGCTCTTCCAGCCGCCGGCCCAGGCGTGCGGGGAGCAATCCGCGGATATGGCGAACCCGGAACCGATGCCGAACGAACGACGTCTTCTCGTCCAGGCGGCCCCAGGGGGTTCATACTCCGAACGCGCGGGTGCGAGGTCTGGGCGAGCCTTGGATGCAGGCCGTGCGAGGTTGGGAGGTCGGCGGCGCCTACGGAACGATCTGACGAAGAGCGGTCGCCCTCGCGATGGGCGGGTCGGGGCGAAGGGCGTCACCGCCGAGCCCGGGGTCGGGCTTGGTGGCTGATGCTCGGTCGGCTCGGCGGCGTGGTCCTGCCGATCGCGATCGTCGGCGGGCTCTTCCTGTGGCCGGTCGCGAGCGGAGCCCAACGCTATCCCTCCGGGTTCGACACCACCAAGTACATCTACCGAGCGAACGCCGTCGCGGCCGACGGCATCGACTCCCTCGACGACATCGCTCCCCCTTCGCTCCGCCTCGGGACGAACCCCGAACGGCCGGGGCATCCGGTGATCGTCTCGCTCACGGGAAGCGTCCTCGACATGGACACCCTCGAGTTCGCCACGGTGACCCCGGCGGTGATGGCGGTCGCCATCGCGCTCAGCGCCGGCGCCTTCGCCGTGGTTCTGCTTCGGCAGCCGTGGTGGGCCTTCCCTCTGTTCGCCGTCGCCACCGGGGGGTCGATCCTGGTCGCGCGCACCGCGGTCGGCAGCGTGGACAACATGATCATCGACTCGATCGTGTTGGGGTTGTTCGTCTGCTCGCTCGCGTTCGCGGATCGACAGACGGGATACGTGGGAGCGCTCGTGCTGGTTGCGGGCGCCACGCTCGTGCACTGGAGCTTCACGTTGCTCGCACTCGCCCTGCTGGGCGGTGTCGGCGTCGTGTTCGTGGTCCCGTCCCGTCGACACACCCGGAGCGGAGGCTCCTGGTGGGAGACGCCCTCGCTCCGGCTCGCCGCGATCGTCGGCGGGAGCGTGGCGGTGGGGACCGCCTCCATGCTCGTCGCGCCGGCGCTCCCACGGAAGATCCCCTGGGTCGAGGCCGAGAGGATCGAACTGAAGAATGCCCTTCGTCTCCCCGCATTACGACTCCCTGTGTGGGCGGCGGCAGCGACGGCTGGTGCAGCCGTCTCCCTGTCCGCCACGGACAACCGCCGGCGGATGACGAGCGTGCTCTTGATCGGATGGAGTGCGACCGTGGTCGTGGCGGCCCTCCTGTTCCGGATGGGCTGGAACGTACCCCCGTACCGGTACGCCACGTTCGCGCTGGCGCTTCCGATCCTGGCGACGTTGTTCGTCACGACCCTGGCGACGTTGATCGCCCGCAGACTGCCTATCCTCGGCACCTTCGTCGGCGTGTCGTTGGCGGTCGCCGCGGTCGTGTGGGCGACCTCGTGGAGCGTCGACTACTGGCGGAGCCAACCGTCGATCCCTGAGGAGCAGTTCGACCAGTCCCTCGCCGCCGGGCGGTATCTCGCCTCCACCGGCGAGGAGCGCCCCGTCGTCTTCATCACCTCTCTCCCGCAGATCGTGTTCCCCGACCACATGCTGCGTGCCGGCGTGCCACCCTCGTTCGTCGATGACGTGTACGTGTTCCCCGGCACGCTGAGAGAGCTCCGCTTCCTCCAGGAGAATCCCGGGGAGGAGCTGCTGAACCCAGGGGCCAATCGTCGTTCCCAGACCGCGCGTGAGCTGATCGCCGATGTGTTCGTCCGAGACCCGATCGTGCTATTCCTCAGCGCCTTCAACGAGGGTCGTCGGGCGCCCCCGAGTCAGGAGGTGCAACATGGCGTCTTCGTCGTGCAAGGACCTTCCGGCGCGATCGAGCCGGCTGCATCGGCCGGTACGAGTGACGTCGTCGGCGACGCGCTCGCACTCGCCGCCCTGCTCGCGGCGGTGGGGATCGGCTGGTCCGTCGCGCTCGCACCTGGGGATCTGCTGGCGCGGACAGGACTGGCGATGGCGTTCGGGTTGGCCCTCCTCGCGGTCGTCGGCACGGTCGCGGGCAGACTTGGACTGCCGCTGCGCGGAGCCTCCGGGACGGCGCTCGTCATCGCCACCGCGCTTGGTGG
>CBHFMJ010000150.1:0-6417 GCA_965994715.1 uncultured bacterium
GTCCGGTCCTCGAGTCCTGGCACCACGCCGGGCGGCACGTGCACGGCGCCGTCGTACAGGATGTGCTCGTAGATCTCGTCCGTGAACACCACCACGCCCCATCGCTGGCAGAGGCCGGCGACCACGTCGAGCTCCTCGCGCGAGAACACCTTGCCCGTGGGGTTGTTCGGCGTGTTGATCACGATCCCACGCGTGCGCTCGTTGAACGCGGCCGCGAGCTCGGCCTCGTCGAAGGTCCAGTCGGGCGCGTGCAAGGTGACCGTGCGGGGCACCGCGCCCGAGATGATCGTGTCCGGGCCGTAGTTCTCGTAGAACGGCTCGAAGACGACGACCTCGTCGCCTGGGTCGAGGACGCCGAGCATCGCCGCGATCATCGCCTCCGTCGACCCGCACGTGACCGTGATGTCGCGCTCCGGATCGATCCAGTCCATCCCGTAGCGCTCCCGGTAGTTCCGGGCGAGCTCCCGCCGGAACCCCTCCGCGCCCCAGGTGATCGGGTACTGGTTCACGTCGTCGGCGATCGCCTTCCGCGCGGCATCCTTGACCGCCTCCGGCGCGGCGAAGTCGGGGAACCCCTGCGACAGGTTGATCGCGTCGTGCAGCATCGCCAGGCGGGTCATCTCCCGGATCACGGACTCCGTGAACGAGACGGCCTTCTGCGAGGGACGGATGTCTCCGGACATCGGCCCGGAGCGTACACGCGAGGCGGCCGCGGAGTGGCTCGAGTGGATCAAGGGCCGGGGGCGATCCGGTACACGCCGCCGCTGAGCGACATCGCGTAGAGCTCACCGTTCGAGTCCTCGCCGAACGAGCTCAGGTTCTCGACGACCGGTCCGAGGGCCTCGTGTCCGGTCACCCGGCCGTTCTCGACGGCGAGCGCCTCGATCTCGCCGATGCACAGGTCCCCGAAGAGGTACGCGCCGGACAGCGCCGGGATCGACTCGCCCCGGTAGACGTACCCGCCGATCACGGTGCACCCGCCCTCGGCGTGCGAGTACTCGTAGATCGGAGCCACTCCGTCCGGGAGCTCGTCCCCGAAGAACGGATGGCTCCCCTCGAGGATGTTCCACCCGTAGTTCTCACCACCCGACGACCCGGCGGGCTGGACGTCGACCTCTTCCCATCCGGTCTGGCCGACGTCCCCGATCCAGAGGTCTCCGGTCAGTCGATCGAACGAGTACCGCCACGGGTTGCGGAGCCCGTACGCCCAGATCGTCGGCATCGCCTCTCCGTGGCCGACGAACGGGTTATCCGCCGGGACGCGGAAGGGAACATCGCCCGAGAGCTGCGGGTCGATCCGGAGCATCTTGCCGAGCAGCGTCGTCAGCGACTGGCCGTTGCCGAGCGGATCTCCTCCGCTCCCTCCGTCACCGAGACCGATGTACAGGAAGCCGTCGGGACCGAACACGAGGTTGCCGCCGTTGTGGTTCGAGTACGGCTGCTCCACCATGAGGATGTCGCGCCGCGTGGCCGGATCCGCTCGATCGCCTCGCATCGCGAACCCCGTGACATGGGTGTCGCCGTTCGTGTCCGTGTAGTTCACGTAGAGCTCGCGGCCTCCCGGCGCGAAGGCCAACCCGAGGAGCCCCTGCTCGCCCCCCAGCGACACCTCGTCGGAGAGATCGAGGACGGGCACCTTGTCGACGGTGCGCCTGGCGCGGATCGCCACGACCTTCCCTGTCTTCTGCGCGACGTAGAGCGCCGAGTCGTCCTCCCTGACCGCCATCGCGAGCGGCTGCTCGAGCGTCGCCACCTGCTGCAGACGGATCCGCACATCGCCGAGGTTCGGTGACGGTGACGACGGACCCGCGGTCGAGGATGGGGCGTCGGTCGAGGGACCCGCCGTGACGGACGGCGTTCCCGCGTTCCCACAGGCACCGATCACGAGCATCGTCGCGATCGGGAGCGTGTGTCTGAAGCGCCTCGAGGGAGTCACTTCAGGATGGTACGAACCTCAGTGCGTGACGGTTCCCTGTATCCGGCGTCTGCGGGAGGCCGCGATCGCAGCCGCGACCACCACCATCAGGCCGATCACCCAAGCGGCCGGCGCCCATGACGTCGGGGTCACCGCGACCGGCACCACCTGCGGCTCGATCGCGTCCTTGGATGACTCTGCCGGGATCACCGGTCCGGCGTTCGTGGTGACCGTGTACGCGCCCCCGTCCCGCTTGCCGTTCCCGACGACGACGGCTCCGATCATGCCGGGATGGTACGTGCAGACGTACGGGTAGACGCCCGGGTTCACGAACCGGTAGCTGACCTCGCCCCCGCCTCGCACCTTGCCGTAGCCACCCCAGGCGGCGTTGGCCCCGAGGACGACGTGCGGGAAATCGTCTCGGTTCACCCATGTCACCGTCCCGCCCTCCGGGACCCGCAGGATCGTGGGACCGAAGCAGAAGTTGCGGATGCTGACCTTCGTCCCGTCGTCGTCCGTCACAGCGCGGCCACATCCGCCACCACCACTGGCGATCGCGACCTCAGGCGTGACACCCATGAGGAGCATCATCCCCACAGTCATCAGCAGCACCCGATGGATCGCGTGTGTCCGCATCGACCTCTCCTCCTTCGGTCCGTATCAGCAAGACCGGAAGGGGACCTCGGAAGTTCCCTCTGCTATCTGCCGGTGAGCGAGAAGTGCATGTAGTCCTTCAGGGTGTGCCAGTGGCCGCCCCACTCCCAGCCGATCGCGGCGAACGAGCGGACGACGATGTCGCCGTCGTGGATCATGCCCATGCGCTGCAGTGACCGATCCTTGAACTCCTGGGCGATGCGCCGGAGCGTGCTCCCGTCCGAACGCACGTAGGGGTTCTGCAGCGGGTTGATGTCGATCGCCCAGCCGTAGGAATGCTGGGACAGCGTGCTGCTGTCCGTCGCGGGCCGACAGTTGAACGACGCGGTCACGCTGCGACGGCTCTTGTTCCAGTAGTCCTCCCGCGTGATCGGCCGGTCCTTCGCCGCGAGCTCGATGTCCTGGATCCGGAACCTCGCGCGGAACAGGCGCTGGAAGACCCAGAGCACGTCCCTCGCCACACGCTCGTGGAGCACGAGGGGACCGGTCCCGACGCCGCCGCGGTAGTTCCAGTAGCTCACGCGGACCACGCGGAGGTCGTGGATCGCCACCGGGCAGCCCGGGGTCCAGTTCCTCCCGATCAGCGCGTCCCGGAGCGTGGGCCCGATGCGGAAGACCCCTCCCTCGAAGCGCGCAGGGCTCTGCTCCTCGGCCGGATCGGACGTTCCTGCTTCCCCAGCGTCCTCGCTCGCGCCAGGAGTGGGACTCTCGCTCGCACGCTCGTCGATGAGTGGCTCCGGAGAACGGTCGGTGGGGTCATCGGCGGAGGTCTGGGAGCATGCTGCCGCGAGCACGAGGGAAAGGCCGATCGACGCCGCCGCGAACCGCTTCACGCCACCCATCCTCCCATCGCGGCCGTCTCGGCTCCGAACCTGTATACGTGGAGAGAGGAGTCGAGTCCGCCACGCTGACGAGGATCGTGATCGAGCACGTGTCGCCCGCCGTCGACGGCGGGCTCTTTGCCGCGAAGACCTCGGTCGGGGACGTCGTGCCGATCGAGGCGGACGTGTTCACCGACGGGCACGACCTGCCCGCTGCGCGCGTCCTGATCCGCCACGACGATGCCGACTGGGACGAGGCGCCGATGGTTCCCCTGGGGAACGATCACTGGCGGTCCCAGCTCGTGATCGATGAGCCGGGCACGTACCGCTTCCGCGTCGAGGGGTGGATCGACACCTGGGCGACGTGGCGGTCGGACCTCGAGAAGCGCCGAGACGCCGGCCAGGACGTCGCCGTCGAGCTCAAGGAGGGAGCGACGCTCGTGAGCGGGGCAGTGCGGCGCGCCCGCGCTGCCGGAGCCGACGCCGATGCGGATCGACTCAGGGAGGCCGCGTCGGTCATGCGCCGCAAGGACACGGCCGTGGGAACGACGCTCGCCCTGTCCGACGACTTCCATGCGTTGATGTCCTCGCATCCCGATCGACGCCGCGGGGCGGCCGCCTCGCAGGAGCTCGAGATGGTCGCCGCCCGCGAACGGGCACGCCACGGCGCCTGGTACGAGCTCTTCCCGCGCTCGGCGTCTCCCGATCGCGGCCGGCACGGCACGCTCCGCGACGTCGCCGCGCTCGTGCCGGACATCGCCGAGCTCGGGTTCGACGTGCTGTACCTGCCGCCCATCCATCCGATCGGGCGCACCAGCCGGAAAGGTCCGAACAACACCGCGGCGGCCGGACCCGACGATCCGGGGAGTCCGTGGGCGATCGGATCGGAAGCGGGTGGGCACACCGCGATCCATCCGGAGCTCGGCACGTTCGACGATCTCGAGCACCTGCTCGCGGAGCTGAAGCGCCACGAGATGGAGCTCGCCCTCGACCTCGCGTTCCAGTGCTCGCCCGACCACCCGTGGGTCACGCAGCATCCCGAATGGTTCCGCCACCGGGCCGACGGCACGATCCGCTTCGCGGAGAACCCGCCGAAGACGTACGAGGACATCTACCCGATCGACTTCGAGACGAAGGATCGGGAGGGGTTGTGGCGCGCGCTCCTGGATGTCGTGCTGTTCTGGGTCGATCGCGACGTCTCGATCTTCCGCGTGGATAATCCGCACACGAAGCCCTTCGGGTTCTGGGAGTGGCTGCTCGCCGAGGTGAAACGGGATCACCCCGACGTCCTGTTCCTATCGGAGGCGTTCACGCGTCCGCGGGTGATGGAGCATCTGGCCAAGATCGGCTTCGATCAGTCGTACACGTACTTCGCGTGGCGCCGGACGAAGGACGAGCTGACCCGGTACCTGATCGAGCTCACGCAGGCACCCGTCCGCGACTTCCTGCGGCCGAACCTGTGGCCGAACACGCCGGACATCCTCACGGATCAGTTGCAGGAGGGTGGACCCCCGGCGTTCCGGCTGCGATTCCTCCTGGCGGCGACGCTCGGCGCGAACTACGGGATCTACGGACCCGCGTTCGAGCACATGGAGGGCGAGCCCAGGGAGCCCGGCTCCGAGGAGTACCTCCACTCCGAGAAGTACGAGATCCGTCCCCGCACCCCCGCCGCCGGTGCCTTGCGCGAGCTGATCGCCCGCGTCAACCTGATCCGCCGCGAGCATCCGGCCCTGCAGCACGACCGCACGCTCCGGTTCCACCCGGTGGACGGCGATCACCTGCTCGCCTACAGCAAGACGCTCCCCGACGGGAAGGACCCCGTGGTCGTCATCGTGAACCTCGATCCCGTGCACCCGCGATCCGGCTGGGTCGACCTGCGGATGCCGGAGCTCGAGATGGCGTGGGACGCGCCCTTCACCGCGCGTGACCTCCTCGGGGGGGAAACGTTCTCGTGGACCGGTGCACGGAACTTCGTCGAGCTCCATCCCGGGCATCAGCCGGGGCACGTCCTCGCGATCGAACCCGACGAGGGCCGGGCACCGTGACGCCTCGCGTGCCAACGACCGCGGAGCCGTCGGCCTCCGAGACCCCCGCGTCCACCACGGCGACCGATCCCACGACCGAACCCGCCACGGGGCTCGCGTCCCTCGGCGCGCCTTCTCGCTGGTACCAGGACGCCGTGATCTACGAGCTCCACGTGCGCGCCTACCAGGACAGCAACGCCGACGGTGTGGGCGACCTGGCGGGGCTCGTGCAACGCCTCGACCACATCCGGGACCTGGGCGCGACCGCCGTGTGGCTCCTGCCCTTCTACCCGTCGCCGCTCAAGGACGACGGCTACGACATCTCCGCGTACAAGGCGATCCACCCCGCCTACGGCACGATGCGCGACTTCCGGACGTTCCTGAAGGAGGCGCACCGACGCGACCTGCGGGTGATCACGGAGGTCGTGATGAACCACACGTCGGACGAGCACCCGTGGTTCCAGCGCGCCCGCGCGGCGAAGCCGCATTCCTGGCAACGCAACTTCTACGTCTGGGCCGATACACCGGAGGGATACCCCGATGCGCGCGTGATCTTCAGCGACTTCGAGTCGTCGAACTGGGCGTGGGACCAGGTGGCCGGCCAGTACTACTGGCATCGGTTCTACTCCCATCAGCCGGATCTCAACTTCGACGAGTCACGGGTGCGCGCGGCGATGTTCGACGTCGTCGACTTCTGGCTGGGGCTCGGTGTGGACGGGCTGCGGCTGGACGCCGTCCCCTACCTGTTCGAGCGGGAAGGCACGAACGGCGAGAACCTCCCGGAGACGATGCAGTTCCTGTCGGATCTGCGGCGCCACGTCGACGCCTCGTTCGAGGATCGGATGCTGCTCGCGGAGGCCAACCAGTGGCCGGAGGACGCCGTCGCGTACTTCGGGAACGGCGACCGCTGCCATATGGCGTTCCACTTCCCGCTGATGCCGCGGATGTTCATGGCGAACCGGATGGAGGACCGGTTCCCGCTGATCGACATCCTGAACCAGAC
>CBHFMJ010000151.1:0-6373 GCA_965994715.1 uncultured bacterium
TCGTGGCCACGGTCCACCAGCCGTACGCGTTCAGCAGGATCGACCGGAGGGTCTCTCCACGGAACAGCGTCTGGACCTTGGCGTCCAGCTCCGCCCGAGCGGGATCGTCCTCCTCAAGTGCCCGAGCCTCGGACGAGGTCTCCGAGTACGTCTTCCCGTCGTTCACGTCGACGAGGTGTCCGCCGATGTACCGGGAGTAGGCCTCGGCTTCGACGCCGGTGTCGACCTTCTCACCCGCGAACTCGCCCAGCTCTGCCTTCTCCTCCGGCGACATCGCGTCGGTCGTCGGGAACTCGATATTCTGCGGAGCCAGCCGGTCGCGGACGTTGTCCCGGCCGAACTGACCTCCGTAGATCGCCATCGCGCCGAGCGCGATGAGCACGACAGCGATCACGGCACCTGCGCCGCTCACGATCTTGTCCCAGCTGCTCCTGTCCATGTCTCGCTCCTTTGCTCCTGGGGCCGCCGCTCCGGTGGGGGCCCGTTGAGCTGATGTTCGTCCTGAAGGCCAGACCAGTCATGGGCCTTTGGACCCCACACTGGGTGGGACCTGGCCGGGACCGCCCGGGACCCCGAAACCACCGCCTCAGCACCTTGGGTCCGGTCATCGAGGCGCGGAACTTCAGGGTGGCAAGGGGCACGGCTCGACCAGCCGCTCATGCCGCCTCTGCGACGGTCGCGGGACGGCGCTCGCGGAGGAACTCTTCGAAGAACCGGTCGACTTCACGTCGCGCTGCAGGGTGCCTCCCCAGCATCAGATGACCGCCCTGGTTGACCGTGACCACCCGTGCGCACGGGATCTGGCGAGCCATGACGACGGCCGCCGGATAGGGAGGCCCCGCGTCGTCCCGCGCGTGGAGGACCATCGTGGGCACCGGGACGTCGGCCAGCTCGACCTGGTTGATCTCCGGGTTCGACACGAACGCGTCGAAGACCTCCCCCGTCACGCGCAGCTTCCCGAGAAGGACGCCTTCCATCGCTCGTTGGATCGTCGCCTCGTCTTCCTCGGTCGGATGCACGCCGTCAGGGACGCGGAGCACCTGGCTCAACCTCGCCATCAGGCCCGGGAGGTACGTGATGATGAGCCACAGGACCGGATCGCTCGCGAAGATCGCCCTGAAGACGGCTCTCGGCGGCATCCCCTTTGCATGATGAGGACCCGGAACGTTCGCCGACACGAGCAGCAGCGCCCGCGTCCGCTCGTGGTGCCGGATCGCGAAATGTAGCGCGGATGTACTTCCTGCCGATCCAGCGAGGACCAAGACCTTCCGGACGCCGATCGCATCGAGCAGCGCGGCGAACGCGTCGGCCTGCATCTCGGGCGTGGCATCCTCCGGCATCTCGGAACCGAGGTAGCCGAAGCGCGAGGGCACGATCACTCGGTAGCCCTCCGGCACGATGTCTGTCGCGAGTTCCCGCAGACCTCCATCAGCGCCCTGCGTGATGCCATGGACCACGAGCACCACGGGACCCTCACCTCGGTCGACGTACTCGATCCTCCCGAACCGTGTAGGAACCACATGGCGTTCGAGCGAAGCGAGCCTCCGCCGAGCGGCCTTCGTATCGCGCCGGTAACGATCCACGATCCCCATCGGAACATCTCCCTCTCGCCGCGCCCGTCATGCGCCGACCATGGTCTTGGACGGCCACGTGAGCCACGCGATGCCAACGATCAGCGCCGCATTGACCCCCTCGATGAACAGGTACCAAGGGGTGAAGTACACGACCATCAAGCTGAAGGACGTCACCAGCCCGACCACGGCGACGCCGCGCCACCAGTCCGCGGCGCCCCAGAGACCCAGACCCGCTCCCACGAGCAGCACGGCCGCGGTCACGGCGAGGAGCACCGCTACGGTCTTCTGATCACCGAGCAACCATGAGTGATCTGGGTCGAACGGCGCCTTCTGTTCGGCAGGCTTCGGCATCAGCCAGATGGCCAGGTGCACGAGTCCATGTGCGATCAAGAATCCGATGAAGAGGAAACGCCACATCGATCTCACCTCACTTGGATCGGAACTCCGCTCCGGCATCGACGCGAGGTGGTGGGGTGCCGTCCCACTCGACGACCGTTGCCACCCCGCGTCGCTCCAACAGTTCAACCAGCTCCCTGACGCGTGCGAGGCATCCGTCATCCGGGTAGCAGGGGGCGATCACCTCGGCGCGCTGGATCCCCTCTTCCAGCTCGAACTCGACGGCTTCCCACACGGCGTCCCATCCCGGCTCGAAGTCGGGCAGCACGACGCGGAGATACGGCCCGTTCGTCTGGATGACCAGCTCCTCACACATCTCCGCTCCTTCCGTCATTCGAACGATGCGCGCTGGCGAATGGTCCGAAGGAGGTCGAAGGACACGGGTTCGAAGGGACAGAGGTCCCGGGCAGCCCTACGATCACGGGGCGTGGCTCTCCGGAACTCCCCCCTCCGGATGGGTGGCGAACGGATACAGGAGGTCAGCGATGGTGTACGCGTCGCACTTCGGGAAGCTCTTCGAGATCGACCTCTCCGCGCCAGACATCAACGCTCGTTGGTAATCCATCGGTGGACCGATTTCGCCGGAGATTCCTCCCATGGAGGTACACCACCAGCAGGATCAGCGGTACGTGGATCGCCGGCAGACTGCGAGCGAACCAGCGCGGCAGGAAGATGTCAGTGACCGAACCATCGTCGGCACCGAGCGACTCGGCCACATCGGTGAGCGGACAGCGGAACCCGTTCGCCGCGAAGATCAGGCTCTCGCCACCCACCACCGCAGCGGCGAGCGCGGCTCGCCGATCGGACCGTTTCGCGAAACCCGCATACAGCAGGTAGACCATGCACGACTCGATGGAGAACCACGCCAACGTATGGATGACCTTGATCGAGACGAGCGCGACGTGACCAGCGGAGCGGCGGTCATCCGGATCCATCGCGACCTACTTCTCCGTGCTCGGGCCGACTCCAAGCTCGCGGGCGATCCCGCTGGACCAGTCCCGGATCGCATCCCAGTCGCGGAAGTCGCCCTCGGGCGCCTTCACGGCCTTCACGATCATCCGTTCCCCGAATCCGAGTGAGTTCCGATCCAGGGCCCCGAAGAACATACGGTGATCGATCGGGCCGATGATCCCCTCCATCTCCTTCAATTGCCGAGGCTGTTCCTCTTCGTCCTCGACGTGATCACCGAGGGGGCCGCTACTGAACAGCCACACCGGTCGTTCCGCGAGTGGCTCGGCGAATCGGTGCACGAACTCGACCGCCGCCTTCATCCACGAGCCCGCGTAGACCGCGCTCCCGAGCACGACCGCCCTGAACTCTCCGAGATCACCGATCTCATCGACGGATCCGACCTCAACCGGCTCGCCGAGCTCGCGCAGACGATCCGCGATGGCCTGTGCGATCCCTTCCGTCGATCCGTGCTTGCTCGAGTACGCCACGAGCACCGTCATACGGGGGCCACCCTTCCTCTCGTCGATCGCCGACATCTCGTCATCTTCGCTCTCGATGCACAAGGAGCGCCAGCGTGGCCAGTGCGAAACCCGCGGCGAGCAGGATGCCTTCCAGGGGAAATGCCTTGACCCCTGGCACGTCGGCACTCGCTTGGAACAGACCCGCCATCATGAGGTTCACCTGGTACATCAAGCCCATGACGGCCATCGCCGTCCCGAAGACGAAGCCGGGGGCGGTGCGCCTCCACAGGAGGACCCCGGCGATGACGAGCGCGGGCACGAGGAGCGACGTGTCGATCGCGAACACGAGGTGGATCCCGTCGGCCGGGAGATCGGCCATGAGCTCACCGGTCACCGCGAAACGGATCGCGAGGAAGAGCCACAACCCGCCCAGCACGACACCGACCGTCGCCAGGAACCCGCCGATCAGCCTCGCGCCCTTCACGCCGCGGAAGCGGGACGCGATCGCATCGATGTCGATGTTCGCGACCATCAGGACGAGCGCGGCGATCGAGAGGGAGAAGAGGGCGATGTGCAACACGAAGATGTCGTTGAACGCCGATCCGAACACGTAGTACGCGTAGTTGTAGACCGAATACGTGAGCGCACCGAGCCAGACGGCTTGCGCCGCACGGGAGCCCCGCCTCGCGACCAACATCGACCCGAGGAGCACCGGGGCGGCGACCACGATCGTGGTGAGATCCCCTCCCCGAAGGGCCTCCCGAGCCCACTGACCGTCCCGATACAGCTCATCCACGAACAACCCAACCGCCGATGCGACCACCATCAGGGCTGCGATCACCCCCGAAAACCAGAAGGCGGCCCGAAGACCTGACTTGGCCCCTGACACACGCCCTGCATCCGGAGTGACGTGCCGGTCAAGCCGGGCGCTTTCCCGAACCACGTCCGCCACCATCGGTCTCACCCCTCGTCATCTCGTTGATGACCCGAGCGTAGGTCGGGGTCCTCGGTCGGGCGGGGTCAACGGTCCCGCTTCGAACGGGACCAACATCTGCTGGCGATGCCGCCTGGGCTCGTTCCTGTCATCATCCGCAAACCTGGAGGGCCGCCGATTGAGGGAAGTCGAACTGGAGTCCCGATCACTCGCCCGGCTCGAGGGGCTGGTCCGGCCGTCCCATCTCGAGAAGTTCCGGTCCATCCTTGGCGCAGTGGCCGCCCGGCTCGACGGCCGGACCCTCTGGCACGTGAACTCCACGTCCGAGGGTGGAGGGGTGGCGGAACTCCTCCATCAACTCCTCGGCTATCTGATCGAAGGAGGGATCCGGTGCCGATGGATCGTGGTCGAAGGTGACCAGGACTTCTTCTGGGTGACGAAGCGGCTCCACAACCGGTTGCACGGATCCGAGGGTGACGGCGGTCCCCTCGGAGAGGAGGAGCGGGAGATCTACATGGGCGTGCTTCACCGGGAGGGCACCCTCCTGCGCGATCTCGTCCGCCCCGGCGACGTCGCCGTTCTCCACGATCCCCAGACCGCCGGCCTCGCCGGCCCGCTCGTGGGCGCAGGGCTGGGTGTGGAGTGGGTCTGTCACGTGGGGGTCGACGCGCCGACCGATACCGTCCGCTCCGCGTGGGCCTTCCTCCGTCCCGACGTCGAACAGGCGCACGTCTCCGTGTTCTCCCGGCGCGCATACATCTGGGAAGGGCTCGATAGAAGGAAGGTCTCCGTGATCCCGCCCTGCATCGATCCGGCTTCGGCGAAGAACGCGACGATCGAACCCGCGGATGTGGACGCCATCCTCGGTGCGGCTGGCGTCCTCGTGGTGCCGGAGGCATCGGAGGCTCGTGTCGAGATCGACGGGTTCGGTTCGGTTCACGTCCATCGAGAAGCCGACAGGGTCGAGGAGGCGCCGGCCCCAGCAGATGTGCCGCTCGTCTCCCAGGTATCCCGCTGGGATCGATTGAAAGACCACGTCGGGCTCCTGCAAGGATTCGCGCGACATGTGCGGCCGCGCCTGGGCGCTCACCTCCTGCTGGTCGGGCCGGCGATGGCCTCGGTGGCCGACGACCCGGAGGGCGCCGAGGTCTTCGCTGAAGCCCTCGCCGCGTGGCAGCGGCTTCCCTCCCGAGCACGCGAGCGGATCCATCTCGTGAATCTCCCTGTGGATGACCGTGTCGAGAATGCAGTGGTGGTGAACGCCTTGCAGCGCAAGGTCGACGTCGTAGTGCAGAAGAGTCTCGCCGAGGGCTTCGGTCTCACGGTCACCGAGGCGATGTGGAAAGGGCGGGCGATCGTCGCCAGCCACGTCGGCGGGATCCAGGATCAGATCACGGACGGCCGAAGTGGTCTCTTGGTCGCACCGACAGATCTGCCCGCGCTCGGGAAGGCGATCTCATCGCTCATCGCCGATCTCGGGTTCGCCCAAGCCGTTGGCCATGCGGCTCGCCAGCGGGTACGGAACCGTTACCTGCCGCCGCACTTCCTCGGCGGTCACCTCAGCGTGATCGACCGGATCATGCACGAGGTCTTCGAGTGAGCATCGCCCATCTTCAGATGAACAGCGTGATCGCGTCCTGGGCCTCCAGCAAGGCCGTCGTGGCGCCGGCCGGCTCTTCGAGGCCGTCGATCAGATCCTCCCGATGCAGACCCAGCAGATCCATCGTCATCTGACACGGTACGAGCTTCACCCCGAGATCCTTCGCAAGCTCGACCAGCTCCTCCGGACTCGCGACATGGTGGTCTCTGGCGAGCTTCCGCATCATCGCGGGGCCCGCGCCGGCGAAGTTCATCTTTCCCAGCTTCACGTGCTCGAGACCGGGCCGGTCCATCGTGGACAGCAGCTTCTGCATCCAGTTGTCGCCGGTGATCCGCACGTCGTCCTTCACGAGCGGGAAGAGCCCCCAGAAGGTGAAGAAGATCGTGGTCTCCATCCCCATCGCAGCCCCGCTGGTACCGAGGATCAACGTAGGCCAGACCCGGTCGAGATCGCCGCT
>CBHFMJ010000152.1:0-6342 GCA_965994715.1 uncultured bacterium
GGTGGAGGCCGATCCCGGGGCGATAACGGAGTCGCTGGATCTGGCGATGCTGCACACACTCGCCGGGGTGGTGGACGAGGCTACCGCAGCATTCGAGGACTACGACCACGCGAAGGCCCTCGACGTGATCGAACGTTCTTTCTGGGCGTTCACCGACGACTACCTCGAGCTCGTGAAGCAGCGCGCCTACGGATCCCACGGCTCCGATGCATCGGGGTCGGCGGTGGCCGGGCTCCGGACGGCGCTGGGAACGTACCTTCGCCTGTTCGCCCCCTTCCTCCCCTATGCCACGGAGGAGGTGTGGTCCTGGTGGCGAGACGGCTCCGTCCACCTCGCCCGTTGGCCCTCATCGCAAGAGCTCACGGGGATCGGAGACGGGGACCCAGCTGTCTACGAGATGGCGGCCGGCGTGCTCAGGGAAGTCCGCAGAACCAAAGCACTCGCGAAGGTGTCGCTCCGGACTCCGACCGAACGCGTCCTAGTCAGGGATACCGCCGAGCGACTCGCCCTCCTCCGGCTCGCGGAGCGGGATGTGCGACAGGCAGGTTCGATCAGGGAGCTCGAGACGGCGGAGGCCGATGGTTCATCGGTCGACGTCGTGCTTGCCGAGCCCACAACCTGACATGCGGTTCGACGAAGCGGTCGAACGGCTCGAGCAGCGCCAGCCGGAGCACATGCCGGAGCCGAGCCTCGACAGGATCCGCGCGGTGTCGGCGCTCCTCGATGACCCGCAGCTCACGTACCCCACGATCCACGTGACCGGCACGAACGGGAAGACCACGATCGCGCGCGCGGCCGCAGAGCTCGCGTGCGCCCACGGGCTCACGACCGGCCTCTTCACCTCACCGCACCTGCACTCGGTCAGGGAGCGTCTGAGCCTGTGCGGCGAGCAGATCTCCGAGGAGGAGTTCGCCGAGGAGTGGCGCCACCTGGAGCCGTTCCTCGACATGGTCGACACCCAGGGGAACGGAGCGGCCACCTACTTCGAGGCCGTCACGGCGCTCGCGTTCCTCTGGTTCGCCGACAAGCCGGTGGGGCTGGCGGTCGTCGAGGTCGGCATGGGCGGGTCGTGGGACGCGACGAACCTCGTGACGGGCGACGTCGCGGTGATCGGCGAGGTCGGTCTCGATCATCCGGAGCTCGGCTCGACGATCCGGGAGGTCGCCACGGAGAAGGCGGGGATCGTCAAACCCGACAAGACGGTGGTCGTGCGGGAGCAGTCGGACGACGCGCTCGAGGTGATCCAGGCGCGTGCGAAGGAGGTGGGCGCGACGGTCCTCCTCGAGGGACGTGACTGGGAGCTCGCCGCCCGGGTCCCGGCCGTGGGCGGTCAGCAGTTCCGCGTGGACGGCGCGCACGCGGCCTACGACGACCTGTTCGTCCCGATGTTCGGCGAGCACGCGGTGCTGAACGTCGTCGCCGCGATCGTGGCGGTCGAGTCCGTCCTCGGGCACGCGCTTGATCCCGACGCCACTCGCGGCGCGATCGAGGCGCTCCGGATCCCCGGCCGGCTCGAGGTGATGTCCCGGTCGCCGCTGCTCGTCGTAGACGGAGCCCACAACCCGGGCGGCGCGGCGGCGCTCGCACGGACGCTCGCGGAGGCGTTCACCTGGAACCGGATGCACGTGATCCTCGCCGTCTCGTCGAACAAGGACCTCGACGGCGTGGTGGCCGCGCTCGCGCCGATCGCCGACGTGTGGTTCGCGGCCAGGAACGACAACGCGCGGAGCTTCCCGCCCGAGCACGTCGCGGAACGGATCGCCACGGCCGGGGGCCGGGTCGCCGACCTGGGGAGCGTCGACGAAGGCCTCGCGTGGGCTCGCGATGCGGCCGCTCCCGACGACCTCATCCTCGTGACGGGCTCCCTCTACACTGTCGCGGACGCCCGCCGGGCGCTCGGAGGATCCGCTTGACCATGGCAACGGAAGCGAAGGAAACGACGCTGCTGATCGTCAAGCCGGACGGCGTCCGTCGCCACCTGATCGGTGAGGTGCTCCGCCGGGTCGAGGAAGCAGGGTTGACGATCCAGGACCTGCGGATGGAGACGATCCCGCGGGAACGCGCCGAGGAGCACTACGGCGAGCACCGCGACAAGCCGTTCTTCGGGGAGCTCGTCGACTTCATCACCGGTGGTCCGGTGGTCCTGGCCAAGGTCCAGGGAGACAACGCGATCGCGCTCTGGCGCGAGCTGATGGGCCCGACGGATCCGGCGGACGCGCCCGCCGGCACGATCCGCGGAGATCTCGCGACGGAGATCACCGAGAACCTCGTGCACGGCAGCGATTCTCCGGAGTCGGCGGCTCGCGAGCTCAAGCTGTTCTTCGGCGACTAACAGCGGGATGGCGGGGCTCCAGGAAGCGTTCGACCGCGTCGGTGCGAGCCTCGAGCACCACCTCACCGCCTCGCACGCCGCCGGGGCCGCGCTGGCCGTCACGGATCGCGAGGAGATCCTGGGCGTCGCCGTTCGGGGGATGGCCGACGTCGCGTCGGCGACCCCGGTCCGTCCGGAGACGCGGTTCCAGATCGGCTCGATCTCGAAATCGTTCGCGGCGATCGTCGCGATGCAGGAGGTGGACGCGGGGAGATTGAACCTGCACGTCTCGGTGAACGAGCTGCTCCCGTGGCTCGCGCTCCCCGAGCCGTTCGGTCCGATCACGACGCATCACCTGCTCACGCACACGGCGGGCCTCCACACCGGAACCGAGGACGCCCCGGGATTCGCGGGCGCGCTCCACCTGCTTCGGGGACACCCGGCCACGTCGGCGCCCGGCGAGCGGTTCCACTATTCGAACGACGGCTACAAGATCGTCGGCGCGGTGCTCGAGGAGATCACCGGCCTCCCGATCCACGACCTGCTCGCGGAGCGGTTGCTGGGCCCGCTCGGCATGAGGTCATCGGTGGCCGCGATCACCGACGGGATCTGGACGGACCACGCCACGGGGTACGAGCCGATGCTGACCGACCGGCCGGCGCAGCTGCGACATCCGCTGGCGGTGGCCCCACGGATCGTGTCGAACACGGCGGACGGCTCGATCGTCTCGACCGTGGTCGATATGTGCGCCTACGCGCGCCTCCTACTCGCTCGCGGCGACCGCTCCGACGGCCGTGGGGGCCGGATCCTCTCCGAGGACGGCTTCACGCGCCTGATGGCGAGCGCCGTCGACGACACCGATCACGGGCGGTACGGGTACGGCCTGTGGACCGAGGAGGTCGAGGGGCGAACGTGGTTCGGTCACTCCGGCGGCATGGTCGGCTACACCGCGCTGCTGATCGCGCTCCTCGACGAAGGGATGGCGTGCGTCATCCTCCAGAACGGAGCCGGGGACAAGCGCGGTGTGATGGGAGCCACGTTGGCGGCGGTGCGGGCGGGCCTGGCGGGCGACGAGCTCCCGGCGCCCTGGGCTCCGCCCGCGGCCACCGCGATCCCCGCGCGGGACGACTTCGTCGGCACGTACGCGGGTGAGGACGGCCGAACGCTCGAGGTCCGGAAGGACGAGGGCGGCCTGTCGATCTCGTTCGGCTCGGTGTCAGCTCGCCTCGAGCGGGATCCCCTCGTCGCGGATCCCGGTCAGTCCTTCCTGGCCGCGCACCCGGCGTTCGAGCGGTTCCCCTTCGAGTTCCGGCGCGATGAAGCGGGCAAGGTCGTCGAGGCGTTCCACGGAGGCACGTGGTTCCGCGGCGAGGCGTACGAGGGGCCCGATCCTGAGGAGCCGCCTGCGGGGTGGGACCGGCATCCGGGGATCTACCGCAACGACGACCCCTGGAGCGCGGTGCTCCGCGTCGTCCTCCGGAAAGGCCGGCTGGCGATCCTCTGGCCTACCGATGCGAGCGACGAGGAGGGGGGCGAGCTCATCCCGCTCGACGACGGGTCGTTCGCGGTCGGCGATCCCGCGGTCCCGCTCCGCGTCCGCTTCGAGGGCGACGTCCGCGGGATGACGGCGGTGGTCGTGTGCAACGGCGGTCGGTGGTTCCGCTCGTTCGAGGAGTGACCTGGCTCGATCCTCAGGCGACGCGGCGGAACGCCACGCACGCGTTCTGTCCCCCGAACCCGAAGGAGTTCGACAGGGCCAGCGTGACGTCCAGCTCGCGGGCCTCGTTCGGGACGTAGTCGAGGTCGCAGTCCGGATCCGGCGTCTCGTAGTGGATCGTGGGTGGGACGACGCCACGCTGGATCGCGAGTGCGCAGACCGCGCCCTCGACCGCCCCCGCGGCACCGAGCATGTGGCCGGACATCGACTTCGTCGACGAGATCGCCACCTCGTGGGCGATCTCGTCGCCGAGCACCGCCTTGATCGCGACGGTCTCGCTGGCGTCGTTCAGCGGCGTGGAGGTCCCGTGCGCGTTCACGTACCGGACCGACGCCGGCTCCTCGCCGGCATCGGCGAGCGCCCACCGCATCGCGAGCGCCGCGCCGGAGCCTTTCGGATCCGGTGCGGTGATGTGGTGGGCGTCGTCGGACATCCCGTAGCCCGCGACCTCGCAGTAGATCCCCGCGCCTCGCGCCCCCGCGTGCTCCTCGGACTCGAGTATCAGCGAGGCCGCCCCCTCCGACAGGACGAAGCCGTTGCGGTTCGCGTCGAACGGACGGGACGCGCTCTCGGGATCGGGGTTCTTCGTGAGCGCGGTCATCTGGGCGAACGCGGCCACCGTGAGCGGGAGGGTCGCGGCCTCCGATCCTCCGGTGATGCAGACGTCCAGGTAGCCGTCGCGGATCAACCGCATCCCTTCCCCGATCGCGTGGTTGGAGGACGCGCAAGCGGAGACGGTGCAGTAGTTCGGACCGGTGAGGCCGAACTTCATCGCGAGGTGACCCGCCGCCGCGTTGGCCATCAGGGCCGGCACCATGAACGGCGACACGCGCCCCGGGCCTTTCTCCAGCAGCACGTTGTGCTGGACGAGGAGCGTCTCGATCCCCCCGATCCCGGTCCCGAAGACGATGCCTCCTCGCTCGGAGGGAACGTCGGGTGTCCCCGCGTCCTCCCATGCGAGCTTCCCCGCCGCGATCGCGTAGTGCGAGAAGCGATCGGTCCGCCGGATCTCCTTGGGGTCGAGCCAGAGCGACGGGTCGAAGTCGTGGACGTCACCCGCAACCTTCACGGGGAGGTCGTCCGTGGCGAACCGCGCGATCTCCCGGACCCCGTTGCGTCCGGTCGTCAGCCCCGTCCAGAAATCCTCGACGCCCGTACCCACCGGTGTAACCGGGCCGATGCCGGTGACGACGACCTTCCGACCGGCATGCGGTCGGGGAGCGGGTACTTCGGTCGTGAGCGACATGAACGGCTTACGACATCCCCAACTTGCTCGCGACGAGGTCGACCGCCTGGCCGACCGTCTTCACGGACTCCATCTCGTCCTCGGGGATCTCGATGCTCCATTCCTCTTCCAGGGCGAGCACCGCCTCGACCAGGTCGAGGGAGTCGGCGTTCAAGTCCTCGGCGAACCGGGCGTCGGGGATGACCTGCTGTTCGTCGACGGCCAGCTGCTCGGCCAGCACCTTCTTCACCCTGGTCTCGATCTCCGCACGATCCATGCTTCCTCTCCTCTTCTGTCTCTGGGTTCTCGTCTTCTCTCTCCGTTTGACTCGTTCCGGGCGAGCCTATCCGCGGACCGGATCACCGACTATGCGGTGAGCCCCCCATCGACCGGGATCACCGTGCCATTGACGTAGGACGCTTCCTCCGACATCAGGAATCGCACGACGGCTGAGACCTCCTCGAGCGTGGCCGCCCGACGCACCGGGGTCTGGTCGAGATAGAACGCGCGAGCGTCGTCGGTGAGGTGCGCGGTCATCTCGGTCTGCAGCAACCCGGGACAGAGCGCGTTCACCGTGATGCCCTTGCCGCCCACCTCGCGGGCGAGGGACTTCGTGAGCCCGAGGAGGCCCGACTTCGTCGCCGCGTACACGGTCTGCCCCGCGTTGCCGTGGATCGCCACCGCGCTCGACATGTTCACGATCCGGCCCCACTTCTCGCGCAGCATGCTCCGGAGTGCGGCCCTGGAGCACAGGAACGATCCGCGGAGGTTCGTGGTCATCGTCCGTTCGTACTCCTCCATCGAGTACTTCAGCAGGAGCCCGTCCCGCGAGTATCCCGAGTTGTTCACGAGGCCGATGACCGGACCGACCTCGTCGTTGACCCGTCGGAACGCCTCCTGGACGCTCGACTCGTCGGTCACGTCGAGGTACACGGTCATGCCGGGCGTTCCGGCCGACTCCAGGGCTTCGAGTGTCTCCTTGGCGTCGGCCTCGCGGGTCCGGTAGCCGACGGCGACCGTCCATCCGGCGGCGGCGAGCACCTCGGAGCACGCGCGACCGATCCCGCGGGAGGCGCCCGAGATCACAGC
>CBHFMJ010000153.1:0-6336 GCA_965994715.1 uncultured bacterium
CGATCGACGAGACGATCCCCTCGGGCGAGACCGTGGAGATCACGCTCACCGGCGTGACGAGCGGCGGGTTCCACTGCCGCTTCCACCCCCAGATGGTGGGAACGCTCACGGTCGGCTGACCGAAGGGGTCGGGGAACTATCGGATCGAGTCAGATCGAGCCAGTCAGATCGAGAAGGAGTCGCCGCAGGCGCATTCGTGCGTGGCTTGCGGGTTGAGCATCTTCAACCCGCCTCCGAGGAGCGAGTCGTTGAACTCCAGGGTGGAGCCGCGGACGATCGGCGCACTCTGCGGATCGACGAGGACGCGGACGCCGTCGGCTGCCTCGATCACCGCGTCGTCCTCGGTCGGTCCGTCCGCGAACGACAACTCGTAGGTGAAGCCGGAGCAGCCACCGGCGGTGACGCGGACGCGGAGGACGGGCAGCGCATGGCCCTCCTTGAGGGCGAGCGCGGCGATCCTCCGCGCGGCCTTGTCGGTGACCGAGATGACCTCGGTGACGGGTGCATCCATCACCTCAAGGCTACCCGACCTGCTCGTGGATGCCGAGCAGGGCGCCCTTCACGGACTCGGACAGGGTTGGATAGGCGTGGATCGCGTGGTGGACGGCCGTCGCGGGCGTCCGCGCGGCCATGAGGACCACGATCTCGTGGATCAGCGCCCCCGCCTCCTCGCCGACGATGTGGCCACCGAGGATCTCGCCCGTCCCTCGGTCGGCGACCACCTTCACCAGTCCGTGCGTGCTTCCGTCGATGTGTGCGCGCTCGTTGTCGGCGAACCGCTTCACCGAGGTGATCACGTCTCTTCCGTCGTCTCGAGCTTGCTGCTCGGTGAGGCCGACGCTCGCCACCTCCGGGTCGCAGAACGTCACCCGCGGGACCACCCGGTAGTCGCGCGCCTCGGGGTGTCCCAAGACGTCCTTCACCACGAGCTCCGCCTCGTAGGAGCCGACATGCGTGAAGAGCAGGTCGCCGGTGGCGTCCCCGGCCACCCAGACGTCCGGGTTGTGGGTGCGGAGCGTCTCCGACAGGACGGGGTTCCCTTCGTCGTCGAGCTCGATGCCGACGGCCTCGAGGTCGTGCGGCTCGAACACCGGGCGCCGACCCGTCGCCACGAGCAGCTCGTCGGCGATCAGCGGGGCGCCACCCTCGATCGCGAGCGTCCAGGCCGTGCCATCGTGCCTCGCGCCTTCGATCCGGACACCGGACCGCATCGAGATGCCGTCGGCCTCGAGGGCGGGAAGGATGGACGCGGCGGCCTCCTCGTCCTCCTGTGGCAGGACGTGAGGGAGGGCCTCCAGGGCGGTGACGTGTGCGCCGAACCGCGCGTAGATCTGAGCGAACTCGATCCCCACCGCGCCCGTCCCGATCACGGCGAGCGACCGGGGCGGTGTCGCGGGCTCCCAGATCGCCTCGCGGTTCGTCCAGAACGGCCCGTCTTCGATCCCGGCGATCGGTGGGACGGCCGCGGCGGTCCCCGTGGCGAGCACCACCTTGCCCGCCTCGATCACGGACCCGTCCGCCAGCTCCACGCGATGCTCGCCCACCAGCCGTGCCTCCTGAAGGAACACGCGCACGCCCAGTCGCTCGAACGGCGCGGCGCCTTCCCCCGACTGCGCCGCGATCACGTCGCGGATCCGTTGCCGCACCGCTGGGAAGTCGACCGAGACGTCGGGGATCAGGAGACCGAACCGCTCCCCGTCGCGCGCGAGCTTCGCGATCTTCGCGGACCGGAGCATCACCTTCGTGGGGACGCAGCCGTAGTGGTTGCACTCGCCGCCGAGCTTGTCTCGCTCCGCGAGCGCGACGGACAGTCCTGAGGAGCGAGCGAGCGAGAAGGCGACCTCGGACCCGGTTCCGCCACCCCCGATCACGAAGACGTCGACGGAGTCCACGCGGTCTAGACGGTCCCGAGGTATCCGACGAACATCCGCGCGTACGAGCGCGCCGCGGCGACCATCTCCTCGACGCCGATCGACTCGTCCGCCGTGTGCGCGACGGATAGCGACCCCGGCCCCGCGATCACGGTGGGGATGTTCGCATCGTTGATGTAGAAACGGGCATCGGTGATCCCGGTGAAGCCGACGAACGGCGGCGGTGCGCCGGCGTCGGCGGCGATGGCGTCGCGGACGATCGCCGCGATCGCGGAGTCCCCGGTGGTCTCGGCCGCCTCCGTCCACTCCCGCAGGGCGATCTCGATGCTCGTGTCCCGCTGCTCCGCGGCGAGGTCGTCCACCAGCCGGTGGAAGGGGGCGAGGACAGCCTCGCGGTCGTCCTCGCCGGGCACGATCCGACGATCGATCTCCACCTCGCAGCGATCGGGGACGACGTTGGGGGCGCTCCCGCCGGCGACCATCGCGACGTTGACCGTGGGGGCACCGACGAGTGGATGGATCAGATCCGGGAGCACCTCCGGGAGACGGAGCAGGAACCGGGACATCGCGAGGATGGCGTTCACGCCGCGATGCGGCTGGGAGCCGTGGGCGGCCTTCCCGTGCGCCACGGCCGTGACCCAGGCGCCGCCGCGCTCGGCCAGTGCGATCTCCATCTCGGTGGGCTCTCCGACGATCGCGGCATCCTGATCGAGCAGGCCTTCATCGCGGAGGACCCGCGTGCCGTGGACCCCGGCATGTTCCTCGTCCGCGACCAGGTGGAGCTCCAGGGTCCCCGCCAGCCCGATCCCGGCGCGGCGGATCGCCGCGACCGCGCCGATCGCCGACGCGATCGGCCCCTTCATGTCGCAGGCGCCGCGCCCCACGAGCCTCCCGTCGACGACCTCACCGTCGAAGGGGCCGCTCGACCAGCTCGACGGGTCCCCCGTGGGGACGGTGTCGAGGTGGCCGTTCCACGCCAGACGGGGTCGAGGACCCGACCCGAAGCGGGCGACGACGCTGGGGCGACCCTCCTCGGAGCGCACGAGCCGGATCTCCGCTCCGAGGATGGTGAGGATCTCGGTGGCGACCTCGGCCGCCAGGTCCTCGGTCCCGCCGGGGTTCTCGGATGGCGCCGCGATCAGGGCGCGGGCGTGGCGGAGGACCTCATCGGGATCGACGGCGGCCGCCGCCGCGGTGGCCACGGAGGACGAGGGTCCCTCGACGTCCTCGCCTACCATGGCTGCGGATGGTACACGTGCCCTCACTGCAGGGGACCCTACGCTCCGCGCTGGAGCAGACGCCGACGCACGCACCCGCGTCCGGGGACCGTCTGGCCGCCGTCCTCGCCCCGCTCGTCGAAACACCCGAGTTGTCGCTGATCTTCACCGTGCGTTCGGACACGCTGTCGCGCCACGCGGGCGAGGTCTCGTTCCCCGGCGGGCTCGTGGACGAGGGGGAATCGCCCGCCGATGCCGCTCGACGGGAGGCGTTCGAGGAGATCGGGCTCGACCCCACGCTGCCGCGATTGGTCGGCGCCCTCCCTCCGGTGCACACGTACGTGTCGGCGATCCTGGTGGTCCCCTTCGTCGGGCTGTTGCACCTGCCGCCGGACCTGTTCCCGGCCGAGGCGGAGATCAAAGAGGTCCTGCGTGTGCCGCTCGCGCGACTGGCCAGGCACGAGGAGCCGATGGAGCTCCCACGCGCGGACGGGAGCACGTGGCACGGGTGGTCGTATCCCCTCGAAGGGCACACGGTCTGGGGCGCGACCGGGCTGATGGTGCATTCCTTCCTCGAGATCTTGCGAGCGGAGGCGCCGTGGACGCTGAACTGATCGCCCGACGGAACGAGCTCAGGTCCCTCCTAGGCGAAGCGCGCGTGATCGCCGTCGTGGGGATCTCCTCGAAGGAGTGGCGTCCCTCGCACGAGGTGGCCTCCTACCTCCAGGATCACGGGTACCGGATCGTCCCGATCAATCCGAACGAGACGGAGGTGCTCGGGGAGCGCGCGTACCCGTCACTCCTCGACATCCCCGACGATGTCCAGGTCGACGTCGTCGACGTGTTCCGCCGATCGGAGCACACGCCCGACGTGGCGCGGCACGCCGTGAAGGTCGGGGCTCGCCTCCTCTGGTTGCAGGAGGGCATCGTGAGCGAAGAAGCCGCGCGGATCGCCCAGGAGGGCGGTCTCGACGTGGTCATGGGGGTCTGCATCAAGAAGGTGCGTCAGCGCCTGATGGCGGCCGAGGGAGAAGCCAAAGAGATGGAAGACGGACAGAGAGGAACCGACCGATGACGTGGGAGTACTTCGTGGCGCCGTTGCTCGAGCACAACCCGGGCGAGATCCTCAACAGCTTCGGCGAGGATGGCTGGGAGCTCGTGACGATCCTGCAGCAGCAGACGCCCGCTGGAGGCGTCTCCACGGTGGCCTACCTGAAGCGACAGGTCGCCTAGTCAGCGCGTGAACGCAGCAGCGTTCTTCCGTATCGACCACGCCGTGTTGGCCGTCCGCGACCTCGATGCGTCGGCGAGGCGCTTCCGGGAGGAGCACGGGCTCCGCTTCGCGCCGGGCGGGCGGCATCCGCAGTGGGGGACGGCGAACATGATCGCCCCGCTCGGCGACGACTACTTGGAGCTTCTCGGCGTCGTCGACGAGGAGGTGGGCAGGGGCACGGTCCTCGGTCGCACGCTGCTCGAGCTCTCCGCCGACGGCGACCGGTGGTTCTCGATCTGTCTCGCCGACGACGACATCGAGGCGACCTCCCGGAGGTTGGGGCTCACGGTGCAGCCGGGCTCACGGACCCGCCCCGACGGCACCGAGGTGCGGTGGCGCGGCGCAGGGATCGAGGAGCGAGGCGCGGACCTCTGGCTGCCGTTCTTCATCTCCTGGGACGTGCCCGCGGCGCTCCATCCGGGCGCCGCGCCCGCCGAGCATCGCACCGCGGTGGAGCGGATCGCGTGGGCCGAGGTCGCTGGCGACGCGGAGCGGTTGCCCGAGTGGTTGGGGGGCGCGGTCGCGCCGATCCGCGTGGTGGACGACGGCGGTGACCGGCGCGTCCGCGCCGTGGCGCTCGCGGCGCCGGACGGGGACGAGATCGTCTTCCGTTCCTAGCGCGCGTCGCTCGTCATCCGAGCGCGCGGTCGAGATCGGCGATCAGGTCGTCGACGTGCTCCAACCCGACGGACAGGCGAACGAGCTGCGCCGGTACCTCGCAGGGCGATCCTGCGACGCTCGCGTGCGTCATCGGGCCGGGGACCTCGATCAGCGACTCCACGCCGCCGAGCGACTCGGCGAGGAAGAACACCTCCGTCCGCCCGGCGATCGCGATCGCCTCCTCGGCGGACGCCGCGTCGAAGGACACGATCCCCCCGAACGCCGACATCTGCCGGCTCGCGATGTCGTGGCCGGGATCGTCGGGGAGCCCCGGGAAGTACACGCGCCCCACCCTCGGATCGCCGGAGAGCCACGAAGCGATCGCCGCGGCGTTCTCCGAGTGCTTCGCCATCCGGATCGCGAGCGTCTTCAACCCGCGGAGGCCCAGGTAGCAATCCATCGGCCCGGGGACCGCGCCGACCGCGTTCGCAAGGAACCCGAGCCGTTCGATCCACTCGGCGTCGCTCGTGACGACGGCGCCCCCGATCAGATCGGAATGACCACCGATGTACTTCGTCACGCTGTGGACGACGGCGTCGGCGCCGAGCTCGAGCGGTCGCTGCAGCGCGGGGGTCGCGAACGTGTTGTCGACGACGACCCGTGCCCCGGCCTCGTGTGCGGCCTGGGCGACCGCCGCCAGGTCGACGATCCTGAGCATCGGGTTCGACGGTGTCTCCAGCCAGACGACGCGCGTCTCTTCGCGAAGGGCGTCGCGCAGGTCCTGGAGGTCGGTGAGGTCGACGACGGAGTACGACAGCCCCCATGGCTCGAGGACCCGCGACAGCAGCCGGTAGGTGCCGCCGTAGACGTCGTCCGGCAGCACGACGTGGTCGCCGGGACGCAACGAGAGCAGCAGCGTGGTCTCCGCTGCCATCCCGCTCCCGAACGCGAAGGCGCGCTCGCCCCCCACCAGGGCGGCGAGCGCGGGCTGGACCGCCACCCCCGTCTGATAGATCGGGACGTTGACCGCGCCGTACTGCTCATCGGGGTCCTGGCCGACGTGGATCGCCGCGGTTTCGAACCTCATCCCACGTTCGTCCACTCGATCGCCGTTCACCCGATCTCTGGTGGCATCTTCCATCCTCGTCTCCTCAGCTCGTCGATGGCGTCTCGCCCGTCCCGGGCGAGACGCCACAGCATGGACTTGCGCTTGGCGTCGTGACCCGGCGCGAACTCGCCTCGCGTGAGCTCCTGACACCCCGGGACGCCGCAGCCGCAGTAGCGGAACAGCGTGGATGTCTCGGGCAGCGGGGCCGTCGTCGCGTCCGGGCGGAACGGCGCGAAGGGCCGAGCCGGCAACGTGACGACAGGGAGG
>CBHFMJ010000154.1:0-6280 GCA_965994715.1 uncultured bacterium
CGAGACCTGGCCGCTCCTCGCCGCCGGCGAGGGTGCCACCGCGCCCACCGAGGAGGTCGTCGCGCAGGGCCTCGAGCGGGCCAAGGAGGTCATCACCGAGATCATCGGGCTGCAGGAGGACTTCCTGGCCGACGTCGGCGTGAAGCCCTCGGACTTCGAGCCTCACCCGCTCTACCAGCAGGACCTCTGGGACGCCCTCGAGTCCTTCGCGACCGACAAGGTTCGCTCCGCGCTCGTTCCCGACGGGAAGGAGCGGAAGGCCAACATGTCCGCCGTCAAGGACGAGGCGAAGGCACACCTCGCCCAGTCCCTCGGCGAGGACGAGTTCGCCTCACGCGGCGGGGAGTTCTCGGCCGCGTGGAAGTCGCTCGAGAAGAAGGTGATGCGAGCTCGCGTGATCGCCGACGGCGTCCGGCTGGATGGCCGGGGCGCCAAGGACATCCGCCCGCTCGCGGCCCATGTGGGGCTCCTGCCTCGCGCCCACGGATCGTCGCTGTTCGAGCGCGGTGATACCCAGGTGCTCAACGTCACGACGCTCGGGATGCTCCGGATGAACCAGATGATCGACACGCTCGATCTCGAAGACACCAAGCGCTACATCCACCACTACAACTTCCCGCCGTACTCGACCGGGGAGACCGGCCGCGTGGGCTCACCCCGCCGCCGGGAGATCGGTCACGGGGCGCTCGCCGAGCGGGCGCTGATCCCCGTGATCCCCTCGGAGGAGGAGTTCCCGTACACCCTGCGGTTGGTCTCTGACGTCCTGTCGTCCAACGGCTCGACCTCGATGGCCAGCATCTGCTCCTCGACGCTCTCGCTGATGGACGCCGGCGTCCCGATCAAGGCGCCGGTGGGCGGGATCGCGATGGGGATGATCGCCGAGGGCGACACGTTCGTGACGCTCACGGACATCCTCGGCGCGGAGGACGCGCTCGGCGACATGGACTTCAAGGTCGCCGGGACGCGCGAGTTCGTCACGGCGATCCAGCTCGATATGAAGGTCAGCGGGATGCCGGCCCAGGTGCTCGCCGACGCGTTGCAGCAGGCTCGGGAGGCCCGGTTGACGATCCTCGACGTGATGGAGGGGGCGATCCCGGCGCCTCGCGACGCGGTGAACCCGATCGCGCCGCGGATCATCACGATCCAGATCCCGGTCGACAAGATCGGCGAGGTGATCGGACCGAAGGGCAAGCGGATCAACGAGATCATCGCCGTCACCGGCGCCGACATCGACATCCAGGACGACGGCACGGTGTTCATCGGCTCCCACGAGGGCGAGGGCGCCGACGAGGCGGCCCGCATGATCGACGAGATCGCGAACCCGCGCCCGGTCCTGACCGGCGAGACCTACGACGGCACGGTCGTGAAGACGACGACGTTCGGTGCCTTCGTGAACCTCGTGCCCGGTCGCGACGGGCTCGTGCACATCTCGAAGCTGGGCAAGGGCAAGCGCCTGAGTTCCGTGGAGGAGGCCGTCCGGGAGGGCGACAAGCTGACGGTGCTGGTCGAGGACATCGACGCCCAGGGCAAGATCAGCCTCAAGCCGATCGGGCCCGACTGGGAGGTTCCCGAAGGGGAGTCGTCCTCGGGCGGCGAGCGACGCGAGCCTCGCCAGCCCCGTGGTGAGTCACGTGAGCCCCGCAACGGCGCCGACCGGGGTCCGCGGCGACACGGCCGCCGGTTCCGCGACGCCGACAAGGGCTCGTCCGGCTAGGCCGGCATCGCCGGAGGCGAAGAGTGGGGATCGAGCGAACCGAGTTCTCCTCGGGCCTGCGGGTGGTCACGGAGCGGATGCCGGGCGTCCGCTCCGTGTCCCTCGGCTTCTGGGTGCTCGCCGGATCCCGCGACGAGCCGCCGGCCATCAGCGGATCCAGCCATTTCCTCGAGCACCTGCTCTTCAAGGGCACGAAGTCGAGGTCCGCGCGGGAGATCGCGGAGGACTTCGACGCCGTCGGTGGCGACGTGAACGCGTTCACGTCGAAGGAGTACACGTGCTACTACGCGCGGATCCTCGACGGCGACCTGGAGATGGCCGTCGACCACCTCGCCGACATGTTCCAGCACTCGGTGCTCCGCGCGGCCGATCTGGACGCGGAGCGCCAGGTGATCCTCGAGGAGATCAACATGCACGAGGACTCTCCGGAGGAGGTCGTCCACGACCTGTTCACCGAGACGCTCTGGCCGAACCACCCGCTGGGGCGGCCGGTGCTCGGCACGGCGGAGACGATCCGCGCGGCCACGCGCGACAAGGTGCATCGCTTCTACCGGCGCCACTACGTGCCGGGCGGACTCGTCGTGGCGGCCGCGGGCAACCTACGGCACGAGGAGCTGCTCGGCCTGCTCCGCGATCGGATGGACACCGGACGGATCGTCGGGACCGGTGACCCGCAGGGATGGAACCTCCGGGCGAGCGAGACGGCGCCCGAGTCCTCCGCCAAGCCGCTGGTGAAGCGGCGGAAGACCGAGCAGGCGCACATCTGCCTCGGCACGAACGGACTCCCGCGGAGCGATCCCGACCGGTTCCCGTTCCTGATCGTGAACGGGGCGCTGGGCACCGGGATGTCCTCCCGGCTGTTCCAGGAGATCCGGGAGAAACGCGGCCTCGTCTACTCGGTCTACAGCTACCACTCGCAGTACACGGAAGCCGGTCTGTTCTCGTGCTACGCGGGCACCACGCCGGCCCGGGCCGCCGAGGTGATCGGCCTCCTTCGGCGGGAGCTCGAGGACGTCGCGGACGGCGGTCTCACGGCCGAGGAGTTCGACCGAGCGAAGGGGCACGTGAAGGGCTCGATGGTCCTCTCGCTGGAAGACCCCGGGAGCAGGATGTCCAGGATCGGGAAGTCCGAGATCTCCCACGGCGAGATCCTCACGGTGAACCAGTCCCTGAAACGGGTGGAGGACGTGACGCTGGAGGACGCGCGGCGCGTGGCCAAGCGGGTGCTGGCGCAGCCGATGACGCTGACCGTCCTCGGGCCATTCGCGCAGCGCGACCTTGCGGGGGTCATGTCGTGATCCGCGTCGGCGTGCTCGGCGCCACGGGGAAGGTGGGATCCGAGGTGTGTCGCGCCGTGCACGCCGACGCGGACATGGCGCTGGTCGCCGGGATCTCCCGCTCGAAGGCGGGGGAGAAGGCATCCGACGCGCTCGGGCTGGAGGGTTCGGACGTCGTCTTGGCCGAGGACCTCGACGCGTTCGTGGACTCGAGCGTCGAGGTGGCGGTGGACTTCACCGGCGGAGGCTTCGCCGCGGAGCACGTGGCGTGGGCCATCGAGCACGGCGTGCACATCGTGGTCGGCTCCACCGGCTTCGAAGTCGACGACGGCTGGCGCGAGGCACCGATCGGCGTGTTCATCGCGCCGAACTTCGCGATCGGCGCGGTGCTGATGCAACGGTTCGCGCGGGAGGCAGCCCGTCACCTGGCCGCCGTCGAGATCGTCGAGCTCCATCACGACGGCAAGGCGGACGCGCCGTCGGGCACCGCTGCCGCGACGGCCGACGCCGTCGCCGACGCGCGCCCGGAGGCATGGTCTGGCCCGTCGTCGGAATCGGTGCCAGGTGTTCGCGGCGGCGAGCGGGCGGGCAGCCCGCTCCACACGATCCGGCTGCCCGGTCTCGTCGCGCACCAGGAAGTGATCTTCGGCGGTCAGGGGCAGACCCTCACGATCCGGCACGATTCGACGGATCGGACCTCGTTCGTCCCCGGCGTGCTGATGGCGATCCGATGGGTGCCCAGCCACCCGGGGTTGAACTTGGGGCTCGACGCGATCCTCGACAGCTGATCGCGGGACGAACTGCTCGCGCCCGCTAGGCTCGGGCGTCATGGACATCGAGATCCGTCCAATCACCTACGAGGAACGGCCCGAGTGGGTCCATGCCGCCGAGACCGCCTTCAGCTCCGTGGCGAAGGAGGACGAGGTCGAGGCGTGGCTCCCCGTCATCGAGCCCGATCGCTCGTTCGCCGCGATCGACGGCGGCCGGATCGTCGGCACGTCGGGTGCCATCACCTTCCGCATGATGGTCCCCGGTGGCGCGATGATCCCGACGGCCGGGATCACGGCGGTGGGCGTCCATCCCACCCATCGTCGCCGGGGGATCAACACCGGGATGATGCGGCTCCTCCTCGATCAAGCATCGGAACGAGGCGAGCCGCTCGCCGCCCTTTTCGCCTCGGAGGGCGCGATCTACGGACGCTTTGGCTACGGCCTCGCCGGGATGTTCGGCGAGTTCGAGGCGGAGTCCGCCCGGATGGCATTCGTGCGCGGGTACCAGCCGAGCGGCCACGTCGAGCTGGTATCGAAGGACGACGCGTTGCCCGTGATCGACGAGGTGTACGAAGCCTCGATGCGCCCCGGTGGGGTGGAACGCAATCAAGTCCTCCGCGATCACTCGTTCGCGACGGTGGGGGAGGACAAGGATCGGCCGTGGATGTACGCCATCCACCGCGACGAGGCAGGGCAGGCAGATGCGTACGCCGTGTACTGGATGAAGCACGAATGGCCCCGTTCCGTTCCGTCCGGGAAGATCACCGTAGGGGAATGCGTGGGGGCCACTCCGTCCGGCAACGCCGACATCTGGCGGTACCTGTTCGACATCGACCTCGTGGCCACGGTGGAGGCATGGAACCGTCCCGCCGACGAGCCGCTCCTCCAGCTCGTCCGTGAGCCACGACGCCTGCGGTTCTCGATCAACGACGGCCTGTGGATCCGGCTCCTGGACGTCGTGGCGGCCCTCGAGGCTCGCCGCTACCGGACCGACGGCCGGATCGTCTTCGAGATCGCGGATCTGTTCCGGCCCGAGAACGACGGCCGGTACGAGCTCGCCGTCGAAGGCGGGACCGGTCGCTGCGCTCGTATCGATGACGACGCCGACCTGGCGGGGACGATCAACATGCTGGGAGCCACCTACCTGGGCGGGGCCAGCTTCCGCCAGCTCTGGTGGGCGAGCCAGGTCGACGAGCGGACGGCCGGCTCTGTCGAGCGGGCCGACGCGATGTTCGCGTCCACGCCGGCTCCCTGGTGCGTCGTCGACTTCTGATCCCGACTCTCTCGCCAGAGACTCTCTCGCGTTTGAGCGCAACGGCGGGATAGGGTCCGCCCACCTACCCCGGAGGAGGAGCGATGACTCGAGGATCAGGTGGCCACGGCACGAAGCGACCGCTCCTCGCCACGATCGCGTTCCTCCCTGCTCCCGGCGCTGCTCTCGACCGCTCCGGCCGCCGCTCACACCTCCACGAGGAACGACGGCAACGACTCTCCGAGCAAGATCGACCTGAAGGCCGTATCGGTCAGTCACACGTCGACAGGCATCGTGCACAAGGTGCAGACCTACAATTCGTGGACGCCCGCGAGCCTCCAGCACGACTCCTTCTTTGTGATCGGGATCAACAAGGACGCTGACGCCCGATACGAACGGTGTGCGTTCATCTATTTCACGAGCCGACTCCGCGGGCAGCTCTCGAACTGCGGCAGCCAGTTCATCAGCTTCCTCCCCGTGGCCAAGCTGAACGGCACGACGGCGAAGATCACGATCCCGAAAGCCCAGGTCGGCGGGGCGTATCGCTGGTACGGATCCAGCTTCTGGGTAGGCGCCGCCCCCTGTCGGAACGTGTGCGTCGACTTCGCGCCGAACGACCTCCCGGACATCCTCCACGACCTCACAGCACCAGTGATCACCATGAGCACGGACATCCTCGCCGTATGGACGGACGCCACCACGCCCGACTTCGTGTTCCCCTTCTCCGTGAACGATGTACACACGAGCGTGACGTGGAGCGTTCAGAACCGTCTCCTCGGGACGACGATCTGGACGAGGGTCTCGACGGGCAGCGGCGAAGGCGACAAGGATCCGGCGTTCACGGGCGTGCCACCGGGACAGTACGAGTACCGCGTCGTAGCGACCGACAGCCAGGGAAACCGCACGAATGGTTCGATCCGTCAGGTCCACGTCCCCACGGACGTGGACGCCGACGCCGGTCCGGGCGACAGCACCGGGGGAGTGGATACCGGCGACTTGGGCGCGTACGGGGGCTCGTACGTGTTGTTCAACGAGCTGAGCGACACGTACACGATCGACATCGACCACCCAGGTGGACCGTGCCGAGCTTTCACCGTGATCGGCCCAGGCTCGGGCACTTGGACGGTGCAGGTGTCGGACGGAGTCAACCCGATCGACACGATGTCGCACATCGAGTTCCCGGATGATCCGCGAACCCGATCTACAGCGAATCCATCTGCGGGGACGCCACGCGTACCTTCACGATCACCGGCGGGAGTGACGACGC
>CBHFMJ010000155.1:0-6279 GCA_965994715.1 uncultured bacterium
GAACCGCGTGATGACGTTCGGGATGGATCGGGGTTGGCGGCGCCGCACGATCCGAGAGCTCGCGTTGCCGACCGGATCCCTCGTGTTCGACCTCGCGGCCGGTACGGGCGACCTCTGCCGGGAGCTCGGGGCCGCCGGGCATCGGGCCGTGGGGTTCGACTTCTCTCACGGGATGCTGTCCGCCGCCCGCACCGACGCACCGCTCGTCGAGGCCGACATCCTGCGGCTGCCGGTGCGAGACGGTGGCGCCGACGGAGCGACGTGTGGGTTCGCGCTACGCAACGTCGTCTCGCTGACCGACCTGTTCACCGAGCTGGCTCGCGTCGTGCGCCCCGGGGGCCGGATCGGGCTCCTGGAGACGGCCGAACCCGACGGACGGCTGCTGCGACTCGGACATCGGGCGTACTTCCGCGGCGTGGTGCCGGCGATCGGCGGTCTGCTCTCTGACCGGGAGGCCTATTCGTACCTCCCGCGATCGACCGCCTACCTCCCGGCGCCGGAGGAGCTGCTCTCGATCCTGCGGCGAGCCGGGTTCCCCGACGCCCGGCGACTGCGGCTCTCCGGCGGGATCACCCAGCTCCTCGTGGCCACCCGCGGATGAACGCCCCGCTCACGATCCGGAGCCGCCGTCTGGGTCCCGTGTTCGATCTGCTCGCTCTCCACCCGGATGCGTTCGTGTTCGAACGAGCCGGCCTGGGCGTGGCCGCGATGGCCACGTCGGCACTCGAAGGCGCGGACATCGCGACGCTCGGGCGGGAGGCGCTCACGATCCTCCGCGGGCACGACGATCCGGTGCCGGACGCGCCGCCGTTCGTCGTGGCCTCCTTGCCGTTCCGTCCCTCGGATCCGGCCGAGGTCCTCGTGCCGCGGCGATCGGTCCGGCGGACGGCGCCCGGCGATACCTGGCTCCTCGACGCCGCGGGTGACTCCGGTGCGACGTTCGAACCGGAGCCCGTGTCGGGACGGTCACCCCATGACGTCTTCACCGCCGTCCAGCTGTCGGAGCACCCCACGTCTGAGGACTATCGGGAGGCGGTCGCGGATGCGTGCTCGCGGATCCGCGACGGTGTCCTCCGCAAGGTGGTGCTGGCGCGCACCGTGGGAGTCGACGCGGGCCGGTCGCTCGACCCGCGACGGCTCGCGCACCGGCTGCGAGCGGTGGATCCGGAGGCCTACACGTTCGTGGTGCCGCTCTCGGGCGAGGAGGCTGGACCGCGTCGCAGCTTCGTCGGCGCGTCGCCGGAGCTGTTGCTGTCGAGACGGGGCCGAGAGGTCCTCTCGAACCCGCTCGCGGGTTCGGCGCCTCGATCGGGCGATCAAGCGGAGGATCGGGCGAACGCGGAGACACTGTCCGGCTCCTCGAAGGATCGGGAGGAGCACGAGATCGTGGTCGAGGCGGTCGCCGAGACGCTGCGGCCGTTCTGCACGGAGCTCACGTGCGACCCGGAACCCGTGCTCCGGGAGACGCCGAACGTGTGGCACCTCTCGACGAGGTTCCAGGGTGTGTTGACGGACCCGGCTCCGTCGGCGCTCGATCTCGTCGCCGCGTTGCATCCCACTCCCGCGGTCGGGGGGACGCCGCGGGACGTCGCCCTCGACTCGATCTCCGATCTCGAACCGTTCGATCGCGGTCGGTACGCGGGGGCGGTCGGATGGATGGACGCGCACGGCGACGGCGAATGGGCGATCGCGCTCCGCTGCGCCGAGCTCCGCGGCGATCGCGCGGTCCTCTACGCGGGCGCCGGGATCGTCGCCGGATCCGAGCCCGACGCCGAGGTCGACGAGACCGAGCGCAAGTTCCGCGCGTTCCTCGACGCCCTCCGCTGGGGGTAACGCTTCAACGTCAGGACGGGAGCCGTCGGTCCGGTTCCACCTCGATCATCAGCGGCTGGCCGGGTCTCGTGAATCCACCCCGCGTGTAGAACGATCGGGACCGCTCCGTCGGCCACACGATCAGCTCGGAGAACCCCTCCTGCCGGCACCAGGCCTTGATGCGATCGAGCATCTGCGCCCCGAGCCCCGTGTTCCGGTGCTCCGGGACCACGTAGACGTTCGTCAGGTACCCGATCGGGCCGGCGTGCTTCCCAGGGACCGGCACCCGGTGGACCGTGTGCAGCCACATCGCGCCCACGGCCCGGTCGTCCACCCGCGCGACCCATGCGCGCCAGTCCTTCGACGCGAGCGCCCGCGCCGCGAAGCGGGCGAAGCGCTCCCGGTAGACATCGAACGACTCCGCGACGGTCCCGTCCTGCTCTTCGTAGAGCGCGAACCGCAGCCTGGCCAGTCCGTCGACGTCGTCGGTCGTGGCGAACCCGATCGACGGGTGCGGCCGGCTCACGATCCCCCGAGCGCCGCGTCGACGGCGGACCGCAACTCCGCGCGGCGCCGGAACCCGAGTTCGGCGTCCACCACCACCTCCACCACGCGGATCCCGCGGCCGGCGTCGACCGCTCGGTCCAGCGCGGGCACCAGGTCCGGCGCCCGTTCGACCCGCTCGTGGCCGGCGCCGGCCGCCCCACAGAGCCCGCCGATGTCGACCGAATGCGGCGTGATGAACAGCTCCCGATGCTCGGGCAGGTCGCGTTGCGGCAGGAGGGAGAACACGTGGCCACCGCCGTTGTTCACGACGACAACGATGAGGTCGACGTCGCGCGAGGCGTTCCACAGGACGGCCCCGGCATCGTGGAGGAAGGAGAGGTCCCCGACGAGCGCGACCACCGGGTCCTCTCGGGCGACGGAGATCCCCAGCGCCGTGGACACGAGCCCGTCGATCCCGCTCGCCCCGCGATTGGCCAACACCGTGAGGCCGCCGCGCGGCGACATCGCGAGGTCGACGTCGCGGACGGGTGCCGAGTTCCCGACGAAGAGCATCCCGCGGTCCGGGACCCAGGCGGCGACGTCACGTGCGATCCGCGGCTCGAACGGCTCCTCCCAGCCGTCGAGGAGCCTGTCCATCGTGGTGCGGGCGAGCTCGTCGAACGCCCGCCAGTCGGCGGTCCAGTCGTCAGGTGCCGGGTCGATGCGTCCGCGCCAGAGCTCCTCGATCTCCCGCTCGGTGTGTTCGCCGGTGAGCGCGATCCCGACGCCCCCCTGGACGACGGGGTGACGTCCGAGTGCGTCCGTAAGCGCGCCGGGATCGACGGCGAGCCGCCATGAGGCGAGACGGTCCGGGTCGGGATCGAGGTGCCAACGGTCCGCGACGACCAGGCGATCTGCCGACGCGACGAACGCCTGCGTCGCTCGCGTCGTCGGCGCGGCGCCGAGCTGGATCACGACGTCCGGGCGATGCTCCTCGATCCATCGCGCGGAGAGCAACGCCTGCCCGGCCGCGAGCGAGGCGTCCGGCCGCCGGGCGCCCGACATCGGTTCGGCGAGGACGGGCCATCCCAGCAGCGTCGACCACACCTCGGCCTCAATCCGGAGATGCGGAGGCAGGCTCCCGACGACGATCGCCCCTCGCGCTCCCGAGACGAGCTCCACGAGGCGGTCGACCTCGTTCGGATCCAACGCGGCGGGCGCCCGCTCCATACCCTCGACGCGTTCCTCGGAGGACGGCGCGAACACCACTTCGGTCGTCGGCGCGAGCGGCTCCTCGAACGGGCAATTCAGTTGGACCGGGCCGATCGGGTCGGCGGCCATCGCCTCGAGCGCCTCGCGTCCGGCCTGCCGCCACCACGCGTCCTGACCGACCGCCGTGGGGACCGGGAGGTCGAGGGAGGCGCGGACGTACCCGCCGAAGAGATCGGGCTGGACGATCGTCTGGTTCGCGCCGGTGCCGCGCACCCGCGGTGGTCGGTCCGCGGTCAGCAGCACGAGCGGAGTGCGGGACTGCGACGCCTCCACCACCGCGGGCAGCAGTTCGGCCGTGGCCGTCCCGCTCGTGCAGGTGACGATCGCCGGCTTCCCGCTCGCCTTCGCGATCCCGAGCGCGAAGAACGCCCCCGATCGCTCGTCCAGATGCACGTGCACCTTCAAGGTGGGGTGCCGGGCGAGCGCGAGCGCCAGCGGTGTGGAGCGCGAGCCGGGGGAGAGCGACGCGTGCGCGACGCCGCCGGCGACGAGTCCGTCGACGAGGGCCGTCGCGCACGCGAACGAGATGTCGCCGAGTTCCACGCCGTCCACCTCCTAGGCGGCCCGTGCCAGGACCAGCCCGATCGCGAGCAACACGCCGGTCGCCGCATGGACCGCCGCCGTCCCCGTGAGGACCAGGATCAACTCGGCGCCGGTAGACGTCACCACAGCCTCCATCGGCCGGATCGCGGGGACCCACCCCACGAGACCGAGGAGGCCCCATTGCGTGAGGCCGATCCGCTCGTCGATCAGGTACGCGAAGACGCCGACCACGATGGTGGCGAACGCCGCGACCACGCACGCACGATAGAACGTCCGCGTCCGCGCCACGCCGAGACGGACGGCGAGGGTTCGCTTCCCCGTGGCCGCATCGGTCGGGATGTCCCGGAGGTTGTTCGCGACGAGGATCGCCACGGCGAGGAGTCCGAGGACCGACCCGCACCACCAGGCCGCGGCCGGGACCCGCTCCTCCATCACGAACGCGGTCCCGCATGTCGCCATCAACCCGAAGAAGAGGAAGACCATCACCTCGCCGAGCCCGAGCCCCGCGTAGGGGCGCGGGCCACCGCTGTACGCGAACGTCGCCACCAATGCGAGCGCACCTACGACGAGGATCAGGACCGGCTCGGTCACCAACGCCAGCGCGAGCCCGGCGAAGCCGGCAGCCCCGATCGCGATGAGCCCGGCGACGAGCACGGCTCTCGGCGAGGCGGCGCCCGATGCGACGAGCCGCGGCGGGCCGAGGCGGGCCGACGTGTCGACGCCTCGGATCCCGTCGAAGAAGTCGTTCGCGTAGTTCACGCCCACCTGGAGGCCCAGCGCGACGATCAGGGCAGCCACGAACCGCCACGGGATGAACGTATCCGCCGCCGCGGCGCCGACGAGCACCGGCACCACTCCCGCGCCGAGCGTCCGGGGGCGCGCGCCGGTGACCCAGACGTTCACGGCCGCTTCGGGAACCTCGAGAAGTCCGGGCGTCGCTTCTCCACGTGGGCGTCCCGGCCTTCCTGCGCCTCTTCCCCCATGTAATAGAGGAGGGTCGCGTCGCCGGCGAGCTGTTGGACGCCGGCGAGCCCGTCGATGCCTGCGTGGGCGCCCGCCTTCAGCAGACGAAGCGCGAGCGGTGAATGCGCCAGCATCTCCTTCGCCCACCGCACCGTCTCCTCCTCGAGCTCCTCGAGCGGGACGACCGCGTTCACGAGCCCCCACGTCAGTGCGGTCTCGGCGTCGTATTGACGGCAGAGGAACCACACTTCCTTCGCGCGCTTCTCGCCGATCTGCCGGGCGAGCAGCCCGATCCCGTACCCGGCATCGAACGAGCCGACGCGCGGCCCCGTCTGCCCGAAGCGGGCGTTGTCCGCGGCGATCGTGAGGTCGCAGCAGAGGTGGAGGACGTGGCCACCTCCGATCGCGTAGCCGGCGACCATGGCGATCACGGGCTTGGGCAGGCGACGGATCTGGATCTGGAGGTCGAGCACGTTGAGACGCCCGACGCCATGCTCGTCGACGTAGCCGTCGTCGCCGCGGACGCCTTGGTCGCCACCGGAGGAGAACGCCAGGGAGCCCTCGCCGGTCAGGATCACCACCCCGACGGAAGCGTCGTCCCGGGCGAGGTCGAAGGCCTCGATCAGCTCCCTCGTGGTGAGTGGTCGGAACGCGTTGCGGACCTCGGGCCGCGCCATCGTGATCTTCGCGATCCCCTCGGCCGTCTCGTATCGGATGTCGGTGAAGGTCGTTTCCGGGTGGCTCTCTGGCGGATCCTTCAGCCGAGCTCCACCCGGGGCCCAATCCAGGGCCTGTCGGATCTCACGTGACTCGTCCATATGACCGTTGACTCCTAGAGCGCGCGCTCGAACGGTTGGGTAGCCTACCCCACGCGTCGGTGGCCCGAGTGGCGGGGGAGGTCGTGGGAACAGACGAGCTGGTCGTGATCGACCTGCCGCCCGGTCCCGGATGGGTCGAGCTCGTCAACCGACTCTGGCTCGAGGAGGTGCCGTTCCTCCCGCTCGATCACCGGCTCACCGAGGCGGAGCGGCGAGCGATCGTGGCTCGCGCTCGTCCCCACTTCGTCCAGGACCGTGGTGGCGAGACCCTCCTGGCCGACGCCGTGCCGGTCGCGCCGGGTGTCGCGATCGTGATCCCGACCTCGGGGACGGCGGGGGAGCCGAAGCTGGTGGAGCTCCACCGCGTGGCCGTCGTCGTCGCCGT
>CBHFMJ010000156.1:0-6270 GCA_965994715.1 uncultured bacterium
GCCATGGTCATGGCCTCGATCTGGTCGTGGGTGACGTAGACCGAGGTCGTCTTGAGGCGCTGGTGGAGCTCCTTGATCTCGGTCCGCATCTGCACTCTGAGCTTGGCGTCGAGGTTGGAGAGCGGCTCGTCGAACAGGAAGACCTGCGGGTCGCGCACGATCGCACGGCCCATGGCGACACGCTGCCGCTGGCCGCCCGAAAGCTGGCGCGGATAACGGTCGAGATAGGGATGCAGATCGAGGATCTCCGCGGCGCGGCGCACCCGCTCCTCGACGATCTTCTTCTCGGTGCGGCGCAGCTTCAGGGCAAACGCCATGTTCTCGCGCACCGTCATGTGCGGGTAGAGCGCGTAGTTCTGGAACACCATCGCGATGTCCCGCTCCTTGGCCGAAAGGTCCGTGACCTGGACGTCGTCGATCCAGATCTCCCCGGCGGTCACGTCCTCCAGGCCCGCGAGCATCCGCAGGATCGTCGACTTCCCGCAGCCGGACGGCCCGACGAGGACCATGAACTCGCCATCCGCGATCTCGAGCGACAGATCGTCGACGGCGATCACCTCGTCGCCGAACTCTTTGGTGACGCCCTCGAAGACGATCTTCGCCATCAGCTCATCCCCTTCTCGCTGTCTTCCTCGCGTCAGCTTTCTCGCGCCGCGGACGTGCGCCGAGACGCGCCTTGGTCAGAGCGGTACGTGCGCGCCGTTGCGCGTCCGGGCGCGCGCCGATCGCGTCGAGACCCAGCAGCGCCGCCCCGACGACCGGGGGCACATCGAGGACGCGGACGCGAGCCTGACCGGCGACCCGCTCGAGGCCTCGGCCGATCCGTTCCAGGAAGTCCGCGTCGCCCGAAGAGAAGATGCCTCCACCGAGCACGACATCCACATCGAGCCGCGTCATGTGGAGACGTCGCAAGGCGACCGCGCCCATCCGCACGATCTCGTCCGCCTGGCGATCGACGATCGCCCGGGAGACGGCGTCGCCCTCGGCCGCAGCACGGAAGACGACCGGCGTCAGCTCGACCACCCGGCGCTCGGCGATCCGATCGAAATACATCGCCTCCGTCAGCTGCCGCGGGCGCATGAGCCCGAAGTGTTGGGGGACGAGGGTGCGAAGCGTCGTGGCCTCGCCGCGCCCGTCCTCCGCTCGCACCGAGTACCAGAGGGCTGCGTTCCCGATGTCGTGGCCCCCGCCCCAGTCCCCCGACAGCTCCCCGAACGCCGGGAACCGGAACGTCCTCCCGCTCGGCGCGATCGCCGAGCAGTTGGTGCCGTACCCGCACACGACGGCCACGCCCCACGTCCGGTCCGTGCCTGCTCGAAGGACGGCGAACGTGTCGTTCCGCACGACGTCGCTCTCGGTCAGGCCACGACCCCGGAACCACCGCGCGATCCGGCGGTCGTCCGCGGGCAGATCCGCACCCGCGACGCAGTACATCCCCAGCTCCGCGACCGGCTGGTGATCGGGCTCGACCCCCGCGTTCCGGCATGCCGCGACCACCGCGTCGGCGATCCGCTCCAGGAATCCCTCGGTGCCGGTCCCCTCGTGGTCGAGGCCCCGCCGTCTAGCGACACCCATCACGTTCCCATCGCGCCGCAGCAGGACCGCGTCGATCTTCGAGCCGCCGGCATCCACGGCGAGCAGCGCGGGCCGCTTCACGGGAGACCGGCCTCGGGGAGGTCGTCGATCCGGACCAGATCCGAACCGCGCGCGCGCAACCCGTCGAGGATCGCCGGCAGCGCATCAGCCGTCCGAACCGGCCACGTGTGGAGGAGGACCACCGCGCCGTCGCCGTGACGCTCCGCGCCCTCGATCGCATCTCGTGCGATGTCATCGGCGGTCCGCCACGGCTCCCAATCCTCCAGGACCACGTGCCAGTGCACGTTCCGGTAGCCGAGCGCGCCGAGCAGGTCCACGACCCGTGGGTCGTCGAACCCGTCTCCGAACGGACATCGGAACCATGGTCTCGTCATCACCCCGGTCGCCGCCGAGACGGCCGCCCCAGCCTCTTCCACGTCCGCGCGGATCCCGCTGTCGGAGAGAAGCGTCATCCGCGCATGGTAGTGAGAGTGGTTGCCGACCAGGTGACCCTCGTCGGCGATCCGGCGGGCCATCGCCGGCTCCGCCTCCGACCACCGCCCCTGCAGGAAGAACGTCGCCGGCGCGTGGGCGGCTCCGAGGGTCTCGATGATGCGGCCGACCGTCCCGGCGCTCGCCCCGGGCCGGTCCGGGTGCTCGGCGTCGAACGTCAGGGCGACGCGAGGGCGGTCAGGCATCGGCATCACTCACGCGTGGTCACCTTGGTCGCGTGGAGGAACGTCCCCGGCTCGCGACCCCGGGCGATCGCGAGCGCGTGCGCCAGCAGTTGGGTCGGCACGATCGAGGCGGCCGGCGCGATCGATCGGTGGATCGCTCCGATGCCGATGTGCAGCGCGTTCGGATGATCGGCGGGGTGGGATCCGGGGCCGAGAGCGCGGGGACGGCTGCCGCTGCGCGTGACCTCTATCGTGGCCGCGCCGTCTTCGCGGAGCTCCCTGGTGAGCGCCCGGTCCAGCGTCTCCGTTTCCGGTTCGGTCGCGATCACGACGGCGGCGAGCCCCGGACCGGCGAGTTCCAGGGGCCCGTGTCGGAACTGGGCGGTCTCGAGCGCCTCGGCGGGCAGACCGACCGCTTCCTTCAACGTCAGCGCGGCCATCTCGGCCGCGGCTCGTGCCGGGCCGCGGCCGAGCACCACGACCTCCTCGCGCGGTCCGAGCCACGACAGCAGGTCCCCTGCGAGCGAGCCGTCGCCGAGCAACCGCTCGATGGATCCGGCGGCCCGCTCCGCGTCGCGCGAGGTCGCGTCGAAGGCAGCATCGGGCGTCGCGCCGACGAGCACCCTCCCGAGACCTGCGAGCGATACGAGCCCGGCGGCGAACGTGCGGGTGGACGGCCCGTTCTCCTCGCCGGCTCGGGTATCGAGGACCAGGTCCGCCGCGCGGGCGAGGCTGTTGTCCGTCCCGTTGGTGACGGCGACCAGGGAGGGACGGCGTCCGCGACCACGGAGCAGCTCCGTGAGGTGGACGACCTCCGCGCTCTCGCCGGACTGGCTCACGGCGATCACCGGTGTCGAGGGATCGAGGATCCCGGAGCGGAAGTGCACGAGCTCCGCGGCGCCGAGCATCACGGCCGTGCGACCGGCCTCCGCGAGCTCGGCGACGAAGGGGTAGCACGCGGCGTAGGAACCGCCCATCCCCGTGACGATCACCGTATCCGTCCTCACGAGCCGGGCGATGCCCCGGAGCACCTCCCGCTGGTCCCGGAGGCCGTCGGCGGCTCGCCGGAGCGCCTCGGGCTGTCCCGCGATCCCGACGGAGAAAGGGTCAGGAAAGTTTCCTAACGATTTCACGGGCGCAGTGTACGATGCCGTGCCGTGGGTGTGAAGGTCTCGGTCGTCGGCGGTGGGAGCACGTACACGCCGGAGCTCGTGGAGGGATTGGCGAGTCGCGCCGACCGGCTGCCCGTCGATGAGCTGGTGCTCCTCGACCCCGATCCCCTGCGGCTCGAGGTCGTGGGAGCACTCGCTGGCCGGATGCTCGATCGCTTGGGATGGGGCGGGCGGCTCGTCCTCACCGATCGCCGGGAGGAGGCGTTGGAGGGGGCCGACTTCGTCATCGTGCAGCTCCGGATCGGAGGCCAGGCCGCTCGTCTATCGGACGAGACGATCCCGGGTCGGTTCGGCGCCATCGGTCAGGAGACCACGGGAGCGGGCGGCTTCGCAAAGGCGCTCCGCACAGTGCCGGTGGTGCTCGAGCTGGCCGAGGAGAGCGCTCGCCGCGGTGCTCCGGGGGCGTGGTTCGTCGACTTCACCAACCCCACAGGGCTCGTAACCCAGGCGCTCCTGGACGGCGGTCACCGAGCCGTCGGGCTCTGCAACGTGGCGATCTCCCTGCAGCGGCGGCTGGCGGCCAGGTTCGAGGTCGAGCCGGACCGGGTGAGCCTCGACCACGTGGGCCTGAACCACCTCACCTGGGAACGGGCGGTCACCGTGGACGGGGTGGATCGGATGGACGCGATCCTCGAAGATCCCTCGTCCTACCCCGGCGCGGACGAGTTCCCTGCGGAGCTCGTGCGGGCGCTCCGAGCGATCCCCAGCCCGTACCTGCACTACTACTACTTCCCCACTGAGGTCCTCGAGCACCAGCGCACGCACCGGAGCCGCGCGGAGGAGGTTATGGAGATCGAGGCCGGCCTCCTCGAGCTCTATCGCGACCCCACGCTCGACGAGAAGCCGAAGCTGCTGGACGAGCGGGGCGGCGCGTTCTACTCCGAGGCCGCCGCTGCCCTGGTGGCGTCTCTCCATGCGGGGACCGGCGACGTCCAGGTCGTGAACGTCCGGAACGGGGGGGCGATCCCGGGTCTCCCCGACGACGACGTGGTGGAGGTTCCGGCGCGTGTCGATCGCGAGGGAGCGCACCCGCTCGTGACGAGCCCGCTCGCGCCGGAGATGCTCGGGATCGTGCAGCACGCGAAGGCCTACGAGCGCCTCACGATCGACGCGGCGCTCAGCGGTGACCGCACGACCGCTCGCACAGCGCTCCTCGCGAACCCGCTCGTCGGCGACTACGGTGTGGCCGCTCCCCTGCTGGATGCGCTGCTCGACGCGAACCGCGCTTTCCTCCCTCGGTTCTTCACCGACGGATGAGTGACGAGCGGCCCTCGCTCCGGCCGCCGGTCCTCGACCCCTCGCGCGACGCGTGCGTCGATGCCACCACGAAAGGATTCCCGGCCGTCGAACGGCCCGTCCCGCTCGCCGCCGTCCGGGACCACGGATGGACGCTCGCCGACCTCGTTCCGCCTGTGCTCGTGCTCCGGGAGCGGGCCCTCGCGCACAACATCGCCTTGATGGCCGACTACTGCTCGGCCCACGGCGTCGATCACGTACCGCACGGGAAGACGACGATGGCGCCACAGATCTGGCAACGACAACTGGACGCGGGTGCGTGGGGCGTCACCGCCGCCACCGCCGTGCAGGCGCGCGTGATGCTCGCAGCGGGCGCGCGGCGCGTACTGATCGCGAACGAGGTGACCGATCCCTCGGCGATCGGATGGATCGCGGCCCAGCTCCACGATCCCGATCTGGAGATCGTCTGTTCCGTGGATTCCCGTGGGACCGTGGAGCTCCTGGCGGAGGGGCTCGGGGCGGCCCCACGACCGCTTCCCGTCCTGGTGGAGCTCGGCCACGACGGCGGCCGCACCGGCTGCCGGACCTTGGAGGACGCGCTCGAGGTGGCCATCCTGACGAGGAACGCTCCCGGGATCGCCCTGGCGGGCGCTACCGGTTTCGAGGGAACCGTCTGCAGCGACCGTACGCCAGCGTGCCTCGACGAGATCCGCGTGTTCCTCGATCGCCTCGGGTCGCTGGTGGCCCGTCTCCGAGCCGACGGCCTCGTGGAGACCGAGGAGACCTGGGTGAGTGCCGGCGGCAGCACGTTCTTCGACCTCGTCGTCGACCATCTGGGGACGGCCGGCGGTGTCGCCGACCGGCTGCTCCTTCGATCGGGGCGGTACGTCGCCCACGACTCCGGGCAGAACGAGCGCGTCTCCCCGTTCACCGGCCACGAGCGAGAGCGGAGATTCCACGCCGCGATCGAAGCGTGGGGCGCCATCGTGTCGCGACCCGAGCGGGACCTCGCGATCGTGAACTTCGGCCGGCGGGACGTTCCCTTCGATCAAGACCTGCCGATCCCGTTCTCGGTGCGAGATCGCTCCGGCGAACGCAGGGATGTCTCCGGCACCGTGATCGTCGAACGGCTCAACGATCAGCACGCCTTCTGTCGGATCGAGCCGGAGCTGTCGATCGAACCGGGCGATCTCTTGGGCTGCGGCGTATCGCATGCCTGCACCGCGTTCGACAAGTGGCGGATCATCCCCGTGCTGGACGACGAAGATCGTGTGATCGACGCGGTCGCCACCTACTTCTGAGCGAGGTCGCCTTGCGCCGGGCCGTCCGCATCGCCGATCGTGCCCGCCACCGAGGCACCACGGCGGGCGCCCTCGATCAGCGCCTCCTCCGCGCCCGCACCGTCCAGTCGGGCATGGAGGTAGCCGGCGTCGAAGGCGTCGCCCGCGCCGACCGGGTCCACATCCGGGACGGGCGGGGGCGCCACCTCGTGCCAGCGACCTTCGGGGTCGAGCGCTCCCGCACCCTCCCTCCCGCGCTTCACCCCGACCTCGACGGGACCGCGCCCCGCGCCCGCGCGAGCGCGCGCCTCGGGGTTCGACCCCTCCTCG
>CBHFMJ010000157.1:0-6246 GCA_965994715.1 uncultured bacterium
GGCGGGAGTCCATCTGAACGTCGACCTCCTCACGCAGCTCGATCGCGTGGGGACCCGGGCGCCGGGCTCGACCGTCGGTATCCGGATCAACCCGCGGATCGGGGCCGCCTACCCGGGCGGTGGCCAGACCTACGCCGGCGATCGGCCGACCAAGTTCGGGATCTACCCCGAGCGGCTCGGGGAGGCCCTCGACATCGCGCGGCGGCACGACCTCACGATCGACACCGTGCACGTGCACGCCGGGTACCTCTACCTGACCGACGCGCTCCCCGTCGTCGACGAGACGATGCGGCGCGTGGCCGAGGCCACCCGGAGTCTCATGGATGCGGGGTGTCCGATCGTGGAGGTCAACACGGGAGGAGGGCTCGGGGTGCCATTCCGGCTCGGTGACGAACCACTCGACCTCGATGCGTGGGCGTCCGTCCTCGCCCGGCATCTCGGGCCGCTCGACGTGGCGGTCGGGACCGAGCCCGGCGAGTTCCTCGCGAAGCAGTGCGCCGTCCATCTCGCCGAGGTCGTGAGCGTCGAGGATCGAGACGGCACCACCTTCATCGGACTGGACACCGGTTGGAACGTGATCAACGAGCACTTCGTGTATCGGATCCCCTACCACCCGATCCTGTGTCGAGCAGCCGACGCCGAGCCCGTGGCGCGCGTCACCGTGGCCGGGCACATCAACGAGGGGAACGACCTGCTCGCCGAGGACCATCCGATGCCGGCGGTCGAGGAGGGTGACATCGTGGCGATCCCCAACGTCGGCTCCTACAACGCGTCGATGACCTCCGTCCACTGTCTCCGCCCCGAGGCCCCGTCGGTGTTCTTCACCGACCGCACGTGACCGACCTTCCCGTCGCCGAGCGGTGGTTCCGAATCGAACGGGTGACGGACGAGATCACGCTGCTCGTCGTGGATCACCTCGACGTCTTCTTCGAATCGAACGTCTGGCACGTCCGTGGACGCGACCGCGACCTCGTGGTGGATACAGGCAACGGGATCGGCGATCTGCGCGGTGAGCTCGCCCCTTTGGTCGAGGACCGGCCGACCGTGGCGGTCGCGACCCATGACCACTTCGACCACATCGGGGGGATGCACGCGTTCGAAGAGCGCTGGTGTCATGCGGCCGACGCGGAGGGGCTGCGGGAACCCGAAGGTCTCGCCCTCCTCCGGCGGGACTACCGGCCCGGTCTGGAGGATGAGATCCGCTGGTACGGCTACGAGCCGCCCGAGAGCGTGATCACGGCGGTGCCCGGTCCGACCTTCGACGTCGGCGGCTGGCGGACGTCGCCCGCGGAGCCGACGCGCGTCCTCGCGGACGGCGACGTCGTGGATCTGGGGGACCGCTCTTTCGAGGTCCTCCACGTCCCGGGCCACACCGCGGGCTCGATCGCGCTGTGGGACGCGGAGGCCGGTCTGCTGTTCACGGGCGACACCGCCGCTCTCGACGACCCTCTGTACGCCGACGACGAGGCGGCGTTCGTGGCGTCGCTCGAGCGGCTCTCGGCGCTGCCGGTCGAGCTCGTCTGCGCGGGGCACTCCCGGCCGTTCGGGCGGGAAGAGCTCAGTGCCCTTATCGACGAGCAGCTCGCGTCGCGACGCCCCTGACGCGCGGCGTCAGGCGAAGCGCACGGTGAACACGGCGTCGGCGTCCGACCAGCCGCCGAGCCCGAGACGGACCACGAGCGAGCGGCACGAGGCGGCCCAGCCCGCCTCCGTCCGCCACTGCACCATCAGTCGACCGTTGTTCGACAGATCCGCCTGGACCGACGCCGCCTGCTCGGCCAGGACCTCGCCGGTCGCGCAATGCACCTTGCGCACCAGCGGGTACCCGTTCGCGAACACGGATCCCTGGGGGTGTCCGCCGAGCTCGAGGATGATCGGGATCACACGCCCCGCCGAGAAGACCGCCTTGTTCGTGATCGGCCCGCTGATGTCCTCGAACACGACGTACCCGTGGGTCGCGGAGCCGACGTTCCCCTCCGCGTCCGTGCCGGTGACGGTGAACGCGTGCGACCCCGGCCGGTTCGGGACGATCGCGCCGTCCGCGACGGGTCCCTGACAGGAGACCACCCCCGACCCCCCCGCCTCATCCGTGCAGAAGTAGTCGGCGACCATACTCTCGCCGTCGGTCAGCACCGAGCCGTGAGCCGGCGATACGATCGTGACGGTCGGAGCGGCCCTATCGCTGGGGCCGGACGGCTCGAGCCGCCCCACGCGGTTCGTGCCTTGGGCGCTGAACCAGATCGCGCCGTCTGGCCCGGTCGTGATGCCGGTCGGTGAGGCGCCTTCGCCGAGCGGGATCTCGACGATCGCGCCGTCGAGGCCGATCCGGCCGACGGCGTCGGCGGTGCCCTCAGTGAACCAGAGGGCGCCGTCGGCCCCGGCCGTGATCCCGCTCACCCCGGCTCCCGGCGTGGGGACCGGGAACGTCGTGACGGCGCCCCCTGTCGTCATCCGCACGATCGTGTTGGACGCGCGAGCCGTGAACCACAGCGCGCCGTCCGGGCCGGTGGTGATCCATCGCGGGCCGCTCGCGTCCGCGGGGAGCGGGAACTCCGCCATCGTGCCGTCGAGCGTGATACGGCCGATCCTGTCTGCCGAGGTCAGGGTGAACCACATCGCTCCGTCGGATCCCGTCGTGACGCTGAGCGGCGCGCCCCGAGGGGTGAGCGTTCCCCATTCGGTGAGCTCCCCATCCGATGTGATGCGGCCGATCGCGTTGACGCCTCGCTGCGCGAACCAGATCGCGCCGTCGGGGCCGACCGTGATGCCCATGGGCGTCGACAGGTCGCGGAGGTAGAACTCGGAGAGTTCCCCCTCCATCGTGAGCCGCCCGATCCGGTTCCCGTTCTGCTCGGTGAACCACATCGCCCCATCGGGCCCTCGGACGATGTCGAAGGGGTCGACGCCGGACTCGAGGGGGATCGACGACGACGATCCGTCAGGAGCGAGCCGCGCGATCTCGGCGGCCGCCCGGCTGGCGACCCACGTCATCCCGTCCGGTCCGGCGGCGAGTCCCTGTGGGAAGGAGTCCGACGCTGGCAGGTCGAACCACGTGGGTTCGACGGCCGCGGCGGGCAGGCTGACGGCGCCGAACAGCGAGGCGAGGATCACCAACGCGGACCCCGCGACGATCGAAGCATGGTGCTTACGCCGTACCATGTTTCGGGTATCGGCATCTCGGATCGATCCGCGCACCCGGCGAAGGTCGCGAGGCCTCCCTCGGCTGGGGGAGGCCGAGAGTATGCTCCGCCGATGCCATCGGCCGAACCGCTCGTGGTGATCGCCGGCCGTTTGCTCGACGTGACGACCGGCCATGTGCTCACCGACCGCGCCCTCGTGCTCGACGGCGACCGCATCCGCGACGTGGTCGAGGGGGGTGCCGCCCCCCAGGGTCGGACCATCGATCTGTCCGGGTGGACGGTCCTGCCCGGCATGATCGATTGTCACGCACATCTGATCGGAGAGCTCGACGACGGTCAGGGGTACGCTTACCTCGTGACGCGCTCCTCCGCGCAGGAGGCCCTCACCGGGGTGACGAACGCGCGCGCCACCCTGCTCGGTGGCTTCACCACCGTCCGCGACGTGGGGACGTTCCACGCGTTCGTGGACCTCGCGCTCCGTGAGGCGATCGAGGAAGGAAGGCTCGTTGGGCCCCGGATGATGTGTGCCGGAGCGTATGTGACCTGCCCCGGCGGGGGCGGGGACATCACCGGCCTCCCGCCCGATGTGCCGGTGCCGAGCGAGCTCCGGATCGGCGTGTCCACCGGCCCCGATCAGGTGCGCGCCAACGTCAAGCGGATCTTCGACGCGGGCGCCGACTTCATCAAGGTGATCGCGACGGGCGCGGTCCTCACGTCCGGGACGAACCCGGGCGAGCCCGAGCTGACCGAGGAGGAGATCCGCGCGGCGGTTGAGGAGGCCGAGGCCCGGGGGACGCACGTCGCGGCCCACGCGCACGGTGCCGAGGGCGCGAAGCGGGCGATCCGCGCCGGCGTTCGCTCGATCGAGCACGGCTGTCTCATCGACGACGAGACGATCGATCTGATGCTCGAGCGAGGGACGTACCTCGTCTGCGACATGTTCGACGGCGACTGGATGATCCAGGAGGGACCCCGCCTCGGCTACTCGGACGAGGTGATGCGGAAGACCGAGATGACGAACGACGCGCAGCGCGAGAACTTCGCCAAGGCGGTGAAGGCGGGCGTCAAGATCGCCTTCGGGACGGACTCCGGGATCTATCCGCACGGGATGAACGCGAGGAACCTCGCGTTCCACGTGCGGTTCGGCCAGACGCCGATGGAGGCGATCCGCAGCGCGACCCTCGGCGCGGCCGAACTCCTGGGTTGGGACGACCGCGTGGGGTCTCTGCGACCGGGCCTGTTCGCCGACCTGATCGCGGTCGACGGCGATCCCCTCGACGACGTGACGGTGCTCGAGGACGTTCCCTTCGTGATGAAGGGCGGTCAGGTCGTCAAGGGCTGACCGGACCCGGCAGCCGGTGTCTGCGATGATGACGCGCGTCCGCACGAGGGAGTCGAGCCGATGAGCGAAGTCCAGCCGCTGTCCGCCGCCGAGATCGTCGAGAAGTCGAAGCGATACACCCTCTACGACTGGCAGGCTCAGTCGAAGGCGTCGCCGATCGCGGTGGATCGAGCCGAGGGCGTGTACTTCTGGGACGTCGACGGCACGCGGTACCTCGACTTCAACTCGCAGCTGATGGGCGTGAACATCGGGCACGGGGATAAGCGCGTCGCCGACGCGATCGCGCGGCAGGCGGAGAAGCTCCCGTACATCTCGCCGTTCATGGCGTACGAGACGCGGGCACGCCTGGGAGAGAAGCTCGCCACGCTCTGGCCGGGCGACCTCGAGAAGTCCTTCTTCACGCTCGGCGGCGCGGAGGCGAACGAGAACGCGATCCGGATCGCGAAGGCGTTCACCGGGCGCCAGAAGATCCTGGCGAGGTACCGCTCGTACCACGGCGCCACTTACGCCACGATCAACCTGACCGGCGACCCACGCCGCTGGGCGAACGAGAACCCCCCGATGCCCGGGATCGTGCACGTCCTCGACCCCTACCGGGGCACCGCGCGCGGCACCGAGGATGCGGCGACGGCCCTCGCGACCTTGGAGGAGACGATCGAGCTCGAGGGACCCCGGACGATCGCGGCGTTCATCCTCGAGACGGTCACGGGGACGAACGGGATCCTGATCCCGCCCGACGGCTACCTCGAGGGAGTCCGGGACCTCTGCAACCGCCACGAGATCCTGCTGATCGCGGACGAGGTGATGTGCGGGTTCGGGCGCACCGGCGAGTGGTTCGCGGTGAACCACTACGGGGTGGTGCCCGACCTGATGACGGCCGCGAAGGGCCTGACCTCGTCCTACCTACCGCTCGGGGCGGTCGCGATCAAGCCCGAGATCGCCGCACACTTCGAGGAGAACGTCTTCTACGGGGGACTCACCTACAACTCCCACCCGCTCTCGTGCGCGGCGGCGATCGCGGCGATCCAGGTCCTCGAGGAGGACGACCTGGTCGGGAACGCGAAGCGGCTGGACCCGGTGATGCGCCGGCATCACGAGGAGCTGATGGCGAAGCACCCGAGCGTGGGCCGCGTCCGCAACATCGGCCTCTTCGGGATCATCGAGCTCGTCAAGAACCGGGACACGATGGAGCCGCTCTCCCCCTACAACGTCGTGAACGAGACGATGCAGGCCGTGAACAAGGGGCTCCTTCAGCGGGGCCTGTTCACGATGATCCGCTTCAACGGGATCATGACGAACCCGCCGCTCTGCATCACCGAGGAGCAGCTGGACGACGGCTTCGCGATCATCGACGAGGTCCTCGACATCGCCGACGCTGCGACCGGCTGACGCTGATTCAGGCGCCGACAGCCGCCCAGCGGTCGGCCCACTTCGCCAGGCCGTCGATCACCTTCGCCAGCTCGCGCCCCCGGTCCGTCAGGGCGTACTCGATCAGCACCGGTGTCGAAGGCGTGACCGCTCGGGTAAGGATGCCCGCCGACTCCAGATCCCGGAGCCGATCCGACAGCACGGTGTCGGAGATCTCCGGGATCGCCGTGCGAACGACCGAGTAGCGGCGAGGTCCGCCGAGGAGCACCCACACGATCTGGGGCACCCATCGTTGCCCGACGAGCTGGGCCGCGTGCTGGAAGCTCTCGCAGACCGCGCGATCCGTGTCCATAGCCGAATCTTAGCGGCTAAGACCTTCTTTGAAGCTAAGGAATA
>CBHFMJ010000158.1:0-6217 GCA_965994715.1 uncultured bacterium
GAGCGCGTACTGATCTTCGGTCTCGGGCTCGCTGGAGAGGCCACCGCGGCCGCCCTCGTGATCGGCGCCAAGGGGCTCCTGCGCTATCCGGAGCTGAACGGTCTGCGCGGCGAATCCGGCGCCGCCGGACCGTCCGCGCGCACGATCGACGTCGTCACCGAGTACCTCCTGATCGGGTCGCTCACGAGCTGGCTCCTCGCCCTGTTCCCGCTCGTGCTGGTCCCCGCCTAGCGGCTGGGGCTAGGCTCGGGCGATGTCCAAACTCGAGCTGCCGGACGGCGCCCACCTGAACTACGAGATCGCGGGCGACGGTCCCACCGTGACGTTCATCCATCCGGGACTGTGGGACATGCGGACGTGGGACCGGGAGTTCGCGTCGTTCGCGGATGCGGGTTATCGGGTGCTCCGCTACGACGTCCGTGGGTACGGAGGCTCGAGCCGCCCCGGATCGGGGGTTCCCTACTCGCACGTCCGAGACCTCGAAGCGCTCCTCGCCTCCGAGGAGGTCACGCAGACCGCGATCGTCGGATGCTCGATGGGCGGAGGCATCGACATCGACTACGCCCTGGAGCATCCCGAACGGGTGTGGGGTCTCGTGCTCGTCGCGACCGGGCTGGGCGGCTTCGAGTCGACCGAGGAGGAAGAGGACTGGTGGGCGGAGCGTGAAGCGCCGGTCGAGGCCGCGATCGAGGCCGGCGACCTCGAGGGCGCGCAGGACATGCTTCTCGAGATCTGGGCGCCGCTCGGGACCGATGACGAACGCGGAGCCCTGATCAAGCAGATCGCGCGCGACAACATCCACGAGCTGACGATGGACGAGAGCGACGCGGAGCAGCTCGATCCTCCCGCAGCCCATCGGCTGGCGGAGATCGATGTGCCCACGCTGATCCTCGAGGCCGAGTACGACCCCCCCGATATGCGTCGCGTGTGCGACTTCCTCGGCGTGGAGATCATGGGTTCGCGCAAGGTCGTGGTCGAGGGTGCCGACCACGTGGTGAACGTGCGCCAACCGGAGCGGTTCGAGGAACTCGTGCTGCCGTTCCTCGACGACGCCGCGCCCTAAGCGCAGCCGCGCTCCCTACTTCTTGTGCGCTTCCTCGCGGGCGTGCTGGTACTCGTCGATGACCTTCTGCGCGAGGTGCTGCGGCATCTCCTCGTAGTGGGAGAACGTCATCGAGAACGCGCCGCGGCCGCCGGTCATCGACCGCAGGTCGATCACGTAGCGGGCGACCTCGCCCTGGGGGACCATCGCGTTGATCACCTGCTTGCCGCCACCCAGCTGGTCCATCCCTTGGATCTTGCCGCGCTTCGCGTTGAGGTCGCCCATGATGTCGCCGGTGAAGGACTCCGGGACGGTCACCTGCAGCTGGACGATCGGCTCGAGGAGCGCCACGCCGGCCTGCTCGACGACCTCCTTCAACGCGAGCGAGCCCGCGATCTGGAACGCCATGTCGGAGGAGTCCACCGAGTGGAACTTCCCGTCGACGAGCGTGACCTTGATGTCGACCATGGGGTTCCCCGACAGCACGCCCTCGGACATCGTCTTGACGATGCCTTTCTCGATCGACGGGATGAACTGCTGGGGGATCGCGCCTCCGAAGATCTTGTCCTCGTAGACGAAGCCTTCCCCTCGCGGGAGCGGCTCGACCTCGATCTCGCACACCGCGTACTGCCCGTGGCCCCCGCTCTGCTTCACGTGCCGTCCCTGGGCCTTCGCCTTGGCCCGGATCGTCTCCCTGTACGCGATCTTCGCGGGCTTCGCCTCCACCTCGACGCCGAACTTCGCTTTGAGGCGCTCCATCTGCACGCCGAGGTGTGCCTCACCCATCCCGTAGATCACCGTCTCGTGCGTCTCGTCGTTGCGTGCGACACGGAACGTCGGGTCCTCCTCGCGGAGGCGCGCCAGACCGGTGGCGAGCCGGTCCTCCTCACCCTTCGTCTTGGGGGCGATCGCGTAGGCGAGGAGCGGCTCGGGGAGCTCCACCGGAGCGAGCTGGACCGGATCGTCCTTCGTGGCGAACGTGTCCCCGGTATGGGTGTGGGGGAGCTTCGCGACCGCGCCGATGTCTCCGGCCGGCACCTCGGACACGGTCTCGTGTTCCTTCCCCTTGAGCGCGAAGAGCTGTCCGATCCGCTCGTCGGTTCCCTGCGTCGCGTTGTGCACCGAGCTGTCGGGGCGGACCTTGCCGCTGAAGACCCGGAACATCGTGATGTGCCCGACGAAGGGGTCCGACACGGTCTTGAACACGAAGGCACTCAGGGGTTCGTTGGGATCGCACGCCCGCTCCTTCTCCTCGCCACCCTTCGCGATCACCTGCACCGGCGCGCGATCGAGCGGGGAGGGGAACTCCTCGACGATGAAGTCCAGCAGCCGATCGATCCCGATCGCCTTGGAGGCCGAGCCGACGAAGACGGGAGCGAGCCGGGCGTTCGTGAACCCGTCCTTCGCGCCCCGTGAGATGACGGCTTCGGGGAGCGTGCCCTCCTCGAGGTACTGCTCGATCAAGGCGTCGTCGGACTCGGCGACCGCCTCGATCAGCTTCTCCCGCGCGGGATCCGCGAGCTGGTGTATCTCGTCGGGCCACTCGGACTCCTCGGCCTTCGGTCCGGACGGGTACAGGTCCGCCTTCTCGTGAAGCAGGTCGGCGATGCCGCTGAACTCGCTCTCCGCCCCGATCGGGAGCTCGAACGGCGCCACCTGGTTCCCGAACGAGGACACGAGCTGGTCGAGCGTCCCCTGGAAATCCGCGCGCTCACGATCCAGCTTGTTCACGAACACCGCACGGGGCAGGTTCTCCTGGACAGCGAGCTCCCACGCGAACTCGGTCTGCACCTCGACGCCGTCCACCGCGGAGACCACGACGATCACGGCGTCCGCCGCGCGGACCGCCGAGCGCACGTCCCCGACGAAGTCCGCCGTGCCGGGGGCGTCGAGGACGTTGATCTTGACGTCGTTCCACTCGATCGGTGCCATGGACAGCGACACCGAGATCTGGCGATGCTGTTCGTCGGGATCGTGGTCCGACACGGTGTTCCCGTCCTCGACCGTGCCCATGCGGGTGATCGCATCGGACGCGAAGAGCATCGCTTCCATCAGCGTCGTCTTCCCGGATCCCCCGTGCCCCACCAGCAAGACGTTGCGGATGTCCTTCGCGTCGTAGGTCTTCAACAGCGGCTCCTTCGTAGACGAGGACCGAGGCTCTGGCCTCTCGCAGGGTGATGGGTCAGGGTCGAGGAATCCTACAGAGTTGCTACGCTCGCCCGACCTGCGATGCGGAGCTTGCTGCGGTTCGAACGCCAGCCACCCGGCACCGCGATCACGCGCTCGGTCCTCGTTGCCGGCGGTGCGCTCGCGGCCGGGGCGGGATTCCTCGTGGTCGCCCGGGAGGCGCGCCCCGCGGCGTGGGCGGCCGGCGCCTCGGGCGCGCTCCTCCTGCTCGGGGGCCATCGAGCCAACCACGGCGCCGGGGGACCCACCGACCGGATGCTGGACGATCTCCTCGATCGCGTCTGGGACGGGGCCGTGCTGTCCGCGATCGCGTGGGCCGCGCGCGACGGGAGTGCGTCGCTGGCCGTGGCGGCCCTCGCCGCCCTCAGCCTCTCGTTCGTGGCCGGGTACATCCGAGCGCGCGGAGCCGCGCTCGGCTACTCGGTGGAGGAGCGCCACGTCACGCGCGGCGCCCGGTACGTCCTCGTGGTCGCGTTCCTCCTGTTCGGCTGGACGTGGGCCGTCTGGGCGGTGGCCGTGATGTCCGGCCTCGCGGCCGTCGTCCGCGCGGGGCAGGTCGCGCAGGAGGAGCGGACGGCGTGAACGCGCGACGGTGGGCGACCGAGACCGCGACGTACCTCCTCTATCGGTTCATGAGCTGGCTTGGGCCGCTCCTCCCGGTGCGGAGCGGCCGCTCCGCCTACGAGCGGGCCGGGCGGCTGTTCCATCGTCTCGCGGCCGGGCCACGCGCCGTCGTGGCCGCCAACCAGGCGCAGGTCCTCGGGCGGCCGGCCGACGACGCGCTCGTGCAGGCGTCGACCCGCGAGGCGTTCGCCCTCTACGGCCGGTACTGGTTCGACACGTTCAACGTGCTGGGGTGGGACGACGGCGCGGTCGCCGCCGCCTTCCGCTTCGAGGGGATCGAGCACGTCGAGAAGGGCCTGGCCGAGGGCAAGGGCGTCGTGATCGCGCTCCCACACACGGGGAACTGGGACGTGGGCGGGCGGGCGATGGCGATCCGGCTCGCTCCGGTGGTGTCGGTCGCCGAGCACCTGAAGCCGGAGCGTCTGTTCACACTGTTCCTCGAACACCGCCGGCAGCTTCAGATGGACATCATCGACCTGGCGAGCGACCACGTGGGCCGCCAGCTCACCCAACGCCTCGAGGAGAACCGGATAGTGGCGCTCGTGGCCGATCGCGACCTCTCCGGCGGCGGAATCGAGGTGGAGATGTTCGGTCGGACCCGGCGGATGCCCGCCGGGCCGGCGCTGATTGCGTTGTCCTCCGGCGCGCCCCTCATCTCGGGTCCGACGTTCACGACGCGGGACGGGTGGGTCGAGGTGCTGTCGGAGGTCACGATCGAACCGACCGGTCGCAGGAAGGACGACATCGTCGCGCTCACACGCGCGCTGGCCGCCTCGTTCGAGAAGGCGATCGCCTCCGCGCCCTCGGACTGGCATCTGTTCCAGCCCGGTTGGGACGCGTAGGGCCGGTGCGGATCGCGCTCGTCTGTCCGTACGACTGGCAGGCGGCCGGGGGCGTGCAGGTGCATGTCGCGAACCTCGCGACCCAGCTCCTGGAGCGTGGGCACGAGCCGGTCGTGCTCGCACCCACCGTCGCGGTGCCCACCGAGCCATGGGTCCGCTCCGTCGGGCGTCCCGTCCGCGTGTCCTACCGTGGCACGGTCGCCCCGATCGCGCCACTCGCGTATTGGCGCACTCGCGCCGTCCTCGCCGAGGTGCGGCCCGACGTCGTCCACGTCCACGAGCCGCTCACGCCGAGCACGTCCATGTACGCGACGCTCGCGTCGCGGGCGCCGGTCGTGGCGACCGTGCACGCCTACCTCGACCGCTCGCGGGCGATGGAGCTCGCGGCGCCCGTGCTTCGCCGCGTCTGGTCCCGGGTTTCGATCGGCGTCGCGGTCTCGCAGGCGGCGGCAACGTTCCTCCGCCGGGCGTTGCCTCGGGCCGAGCTCGAGATCGTGCCGAACGGCGTCGACGTGGGGGCGTTCGCCGACGCCGAGCCTGGAGCCGACCTCCCGCCGGGCCGACGGATCGCCTGGGCGCACCGGTTGGATCCGCAGAAGGGGTTCTTCGTCGCTGTCGCCGCGTTCGTCAAGGTGCTCGCCGAGGTACCCGACGCCGTTCTGCTGGTGGCGGGTGACGGACGGGATCGCGAGGCCCTGCGCCTCCTCACGCCCGCCGCACGCGAGCGTGTCCACATGTTGGGCGCCGTCGCGAACGACCGTCTCCCCGCGATCCATGCCGGCTGCGACGCGTTCGTCGCTCCCGCGGTCGGCCAGGAGAGCTTCGGGGTCTCGTTGGTCGAAGCGATGGCGGCAGGCCTCCCCGTCGTCGCCAGCGACATCCCCGGGTACCGAGAGGTCGTCACCGATGGCGTCGAGGGTGTCCTCGTGCCGCCGCGGGACCCGGAGGCGCTCGCGGCCGGCCTGGTCCGCGTCCTGCGGGACCCCCTGCTCGCGGCGCGTCTCGGCGAGGCCGGCCGGGAGCGCGCCCGGACGTTCGACTGGCCGATCGTCGTGGACCGACTCGAGGAGCTGTACGGCCGCGCCATCGAGAGCGCTGGCTACGATAGGTCCCGATGAACGCCTGGTGGATCGTGCTCGGGATCGTCGTGGTCGTGCTGCTCGTCGCGATCTGGATCTACAACCGGCTGGTCAGCCTGCGGACGCGCGTGGACAACGGGTGGTCGCAGATCGACGTGCAGCTCCGCCGCCGCGCCGATCTGATCCCGAACCTGGTCGAGACCGTGAAGGGCTACGCGACGCACGAGCGCGAGCTCTTCGAGCACATCACCGAGGCGAGGGCACGATCGATCGAGGCCTCTGGCGTCTCGGACCAGGCCGACGCCGAGAATCAGGTCACCGCGGGGCTCCGGCAGCTCCTGGCGGTCGTGGAGAACTATCCCGACCTCAAGGCGAACGAGAACTTCCTCGCCTTGCAGGAAGAGCTGGTCGCGACCGAGTCGAAGATCGCCTACGCCCGGCAG
>CBHFMJ010000159.1:0-6195 GCA_965994715.1 uncultured bacterium
GGCCGAGGTCACGATCGGGGGCAAGCGCATGGCGATCCTCCGCCGCGGGGACTTCTTCGGTGAGATCGCGTTGCTCGACGGAGGACCTCGTTCGGCCACCGTGGCCGCACGGACGGACATCCGGCTCCTCGGTCTGACCGAGTGGGTCTTCCGAGGACTCCTCCAGGAGCACCCGTCGATCGCCGTGAAGACCCTCGAGTCGATGGCTGGCCGGCTCCGCGACGCGACGCAAGCCGCGACGGCATAGTCCTCCTCGGCGATGCCGGTCCTGACCCGCCCGGACGGCGTTCGCCTGTACCACGAGCTGCACGGGCAGGAGCTCGCTCCGCCGCTGATCCTGCTCGAGGGCATGGGCGGCGACATCCCCGGGTGGCGCCGGAACATCCCCGTCCTCGCGCGCGATCTCCGCGTGATCGCCTATGACTTCCGCGGCAACGGGAACAGCGACGAACCCTCCGGCCCGGTCACGATGGCGACGTTCGTCCAGGACACCCTCGCCCTGCTGGATGCGCTCGGCGTGGACCGGGCCCACATCTACGGCCAGTCCTTCGGCGGCATGGTGGCCCAGGAGCTGGCGCTCGCCCACCCCGAGCGCGTGCGCACGCTGATCCTGGGGTGCACGTACGCAGGACCGCGACACGTCCTGCGGGGGAAGCGCTCCCACGTGCCGAAGGGTGAGCCGTGGCGCTCGATGTACGCGCCAGACTTCCCCGACCTCCACCCCGAGCATGTGGCAGAGGATCTCCGGGTAGGTGCCGCCCAGCCGAAACATCCGGAGGGCGGGCGGAGACAATGGGAGGCGATGCAGGGGTTCGACAGTTTCGATCGCCTCCCCAGCCTCCGCGTTCCCACGCTCGTCGTGCACGGCGCCGAGGATCAGGCGGTCGCCCCGGAGAACGGGGAGCTCCTCGCGGAGCGGATCCCCGGGGCGGAGTTGGTGCTGCTCGAGGGCGCCGGCCACCTGTACCACTCCGAGCAGGCCGGAAGAGCGGACGCGGCGGTGCTCGACTTCATCCGGAGGCACGACGATGCCTAACGCACCCGAAGAGGTCGTCCGGCTCGCTGAGGAGCGGGCAGACGCGCGGAGCTCCCGGGACTTCGCGGCGGCCGACGCGCTCCGCGATCGGATCGCCGGCTCGGGCTGGACCGTGGTGGATGACCCCGGCGGCTACCGACTGGAGCCGATCTCAGGCAGGTCGACGGAGCTCCCGGCGCGACGTCGTGTCTCGGAGGTCCCCTCGATCTTGCAGGACGCACCCGACATGGATGCGACCGTCCACTGGGTCTGTGAAGGCTGGCACGAGGACATCGAGCGGGCGATCGCCGCCTTCCGTGCGCATGAGGGCGACCGGTCGGTGCAGTACGTGGTGGCGGACGTGACCGACCGAGATCCGACGACCTGGGGTGGGGGTGTCGACGTCGTGTGGTTGGAGCAGGGGACCGGCTGGGCGGCGGCGCGGAACGCGGGCATCCGGCGCACCCGCGGGCGCATCGTGCTGATGGCCGACGGCTCGGTCGAGCCCACGGGCGACGTGTTCGGGCCGCTCGAAGCGGCGCTCGAGGATCCGCGGGTGGGCGTGTGCGGACCGTTCGGGATCGTGACGCACGACCTGCGGCAGTTCGACGAGGCGCGCACCGGGGACGTCGACGCGATCGAGGGCTATCTGATGGCGCTCCGTCGAGAGACGCTCGTCGAAGCGGGGTTCTTCGACGAGAAGTTCCGCTGGTACCGCACTGCCGACATCGAGTTCTCGTTCCGGGTGAAGGACCTCGATCGCCGAGCCACGATCGTGGACGTCCCGGTCACGAAGCACGAGCACCGGATGTGGTTCGAGACGAGGCCGGAGGACCGCACTCGATGGTCCAAGAGGAACTTCTACCGGTTCCTCGACCGGTTCCGCGATCGGTGGGATCTGCTCGTCGATCCGCTCCCCGAACGCGAGCGGCCGCATCGCGATCACGGCGATCACGACCACGACGAGCCCGGCGGCTAGTCGGTCGCGGGCATCGGCGGGGCAGGTGGGATCGAGACCGCGCGTGCCACGGGTGTCGGCTCCGCTGGGGCCCGCTCCTCGGCCGCCGCCGGCTGGATGATCGGCCTGATCGTCGCGGGATCCGGGATCGGTTTCGTCCCCTCCACGTAGGCTTTCAGCTCGTCCCCGTCGATCACCTCGGTGGCGATCAGCAACGCCGCCAGTCTGTTCAGCAGGTCACGGTTCTCGTTCAGGATCTTGGCCGCGCGGCCGCGGGCCTCCTCCAGGAGCCGCCGGACCTCCTTGTCGATCAGCTCCGACGTGTGGGCGCTCACCTTGGGAACCGAGCCGGGCATCCAGCCGTTGGGATCGGGGCGGCCCAGGGAGAGGGGCCCGACCTCATCGCTCATCCCGAACTGGGAGACCATCGCGCGCGCGAGATCCGTGGCCTTCTCGAGGTCGTTCTGCGCACCGGTGGAGATCACGCCGTCGAAGTAGATCTCCTCCGCCGCCTGTCCGCCCATCGCGAACGCCATCTGGTCCTTCAGCTGCGGCTCGGTCACCACGTACCGATCCTCGAGCGGCCTCGTCATCGTGATCCCGAGCGCCGCCGCGCCGCGCGGGATGATCGTGACGCGGTGCAAGGGATCGATCTCCCGACAGTTGAGGGCGACGAGCGCGTGTCCCATCTCGTGAACGGCTACCCTCTCCTTCTGGGAGTCGGAGACCACACGTGACTTCCGCTCGAGGCCCGCGGTCGCCCGATCGATCGCCTCTTCGAGCTCCTCCATCGAGACCGCGTTCTTCTCACGGCGGGCGGCGAGCAGCGCCGCCTCGTTCACGACGTTCTCGAGGTCTGCCCCGGTGAACCCGGGCGTCCGCGCGGCGATCGTGTTCAGGTCGACGGAAGGATCCAGCGCCACGCCGCGAGCATGCACGCGGAGGATCTCCTCGCGTCCGTTCAGGTCGGGGAGATCCACGACAACCTGGCGATCGAAGCGGCCCGGCCGGATCAGCGCCGGATCCAGGACGTCCGGTCGGTTGGTGGCCGCCATGATGATCACGCCCTTGGAGGCATCGAATCCGTCCATCTCCACCAGCAGCTGGTTGAGGGTCTGCTCGCGCTCGTCGTGGCCGCCGAAGCTGCCACTCATCGGGCCGGCGCGCCCCTTCCCGATGGTGTCGATCTCGTCCAGGAACACCAGGGCCGGCGCCTTCTCCTTCGCCTGCTGGAACAGCTCGCGGACGCGAGCGGCGCCGAGCCCCACGAACATCTCGACGAACTCCGATCCCGACATGAAGAAGAAGGGGACGTTCGCCTCGCCGGCGACTGCGCGAGCGAGCAGTGTCTTCCCGCATCCGGGCGGACCGAGCAACAGGACGCCCTTGGGGATCCGGCCGCCGAGTCGCTGGTACTTCTTCGGGTTCTTCAGGAAGTCGACGATCTCTCGGAGCTCCTCCTTCGCCTCGTCGACGCCCGCGACGTCCGTGAAGGACGTCTTCATCTCCTTGCGGTCGTAGATCTTGACCTTGTTGCGTCCGAGGTTGAGAGCGGAGGTCGCGCCCCCGCCGATCCGGCGGAAGAGGAAGTAGTACAGTCCGCCGAAGAGCGCGACGAACAGGACCATCTGGAGGAGGAAGCCGGTCAGCGCGTTCGGCTGCTGACCGTCGACCTCATAGCCCTGCGCGCTGAGGTCGTCGACGAGATCGGTGGGAACGTACCCGGGCGGGATCGTCGCCACGTAGGTCTCGTCGCCGTCGGGGGTTCGGACCACACCGCTGATCGTGGTGGTCGTGATCGTGACCTGCTCCTCCTTCACGAGGTCGCCGTTGTCGATCGCCCTCCGGAACTCCGAGAACGTCACGGGGGTGGATGCCGCCTGCGTGAGGAACGTGTTGAACAGCACCAGAGAGCCGGCCACCACGAGCACGACGACCAGTGCCGAGCGCGGCCGTGGCTGTGCTGAGCCCGGAACGGGGCGGCGTCCGAAGGGTTTGCGGTCTTGCTCGGGCATGGCCCAATCTTCCCACCGCCTTGTAGTTGTGACGACCGACGCAGGCGCAGGCCCTCGCACCAGGGATACTGGACTCGATGGCGAACGCGAGCAGGGTGCCTGCACCGGCCGACCAGGACCTCCTGGATCGGTTCGACCGGGATGTGCTCCCGCTGCTCCCCGGCCTCTATGGGGCTGCCCTGCGGATGACGAGGAACCCCGCCGATGCTGAGGATCTGCTGCAGGAGACGACGCTCCGCGCTTATCGGGGCTTCGCGTCGTTCCGGGAGGGAACGAACCTCAAGGCATGGCTGTATCGCATCCTCACGAACTCCTTCATCAACATCTACCGGAAGAAGCAGCGCGAGCCGAAGACCGTCGAGGGTCCCGACGACATCGACGAATGGTTCTTATTCGACCGATTGGGCGCCAAGAGCGTCGAGCGCTCGGCCGAGGAGGACGTGCTCGAGAAGATCCCCGATGCCGACGTGAAGGAGGCGCTCGAGTCGATCCCCGAGAACTTCCGGATGGCGGTGCTCCTGGCAGATGTGGAAGGCTTCTCCTATAAGGAGATCGCGGAGATCACGGACGTGCCGATCGGAACGGTGATGTCGCGCCTGCACCGGGGAAGGAAAGCCCTGGAGCGCGCGTTGTACGGCGTAGCCAAGGAGCGAGGACTCGTCGATGGGTGAGAAGGGCGACATGGGGTGCGATGAGACGCTTCGCGAGGTCGAGCGCTACGTCGACGGCGAGTGTCTCCGTGAGCTCACGGTCCAGGTCGAGGCGCACCTCGCCGGATGCAGCGATTGCAACGACCACGCTGAGTTCAAGAAGCACATGAAGCTCCTGATCGCGACGAAGTGTCGCGGCGAAGTGCTCCCGGAGGGATTGGCCGAGCGGATCCGCGAGCGGATCCGCACCGCGAGCCCCTAGCGGGACGCTCTAGCCGCATCACCCGTTGCCCGGCTAGCATCCGTCCGCATGATCGACGTGGCCGACCTCGGGACGATCCTCGGCGTCTGGGCGCATCCGGACGACGACATCTACCTGTCCGCCGGTCTGATGGCGGCCGCCGTGGAGGCGGGACAGCGCGTCGTCGACGTCACCGCGACGCGCGGTGAGGGCGGGTCGATGGACGAGGAGCGGTGGCCGCCGGAGTCGATGGGCGACGTCCGCACGAACGAGCTCCTCAGGAGCCTCGACGTCCTCGGCGTGACGGAGCATCACTTCCTCGAGGGTCCGGTGGACATCGACATGGAGACGGGCCTCGACCCTGCCGGCGCCGAGCAGGTGCGCACGCTCATGAAGGAGATCGATCCCGACACGATCCTCACGTTCGGGCCTGAGGGGATGACCGGCCATGTAGCGCACCAGGACGTGTCGCGATGGTCCGGCGAGGCGTTCGCTCAGGTCGCGAAGGCCGGAGCGCGCCTGTACCAAGCTGTCTTCCCGACGAGCATGGCCGACGAATGGCTCGAGAAGCTCGCGCCGTTCAACATCTTCCTTCCCGGCACCCCGAACGTCGTGCCGGACGAGGAGATCGACCTGTACTTCGAGCTCCCGCCCGCGAACCTCGATCAGAAGATCGCCTCGATCAAGGAGCACGCCAGTCAGATCGAAGCCCTCTACGAGGTCTTCGGCGACGAGGGCTTCCGCCGCTTCATGGCGAAAGAGGGCTTCGTGCTCGCGGCGACGAAGGAGGCGTGATGGTCGAGCGGCCCCAGCCCGTCCGCGATCTCGATTGGGATCCGAAGCGCGCGCGGGCGTTCACCGACGGGGTCGCCGACATCTACGAGGAGCTCCTCACCCGGCTCCGCGATCTCCCGGTCTCACGGGGCTGGGGGGTCCAGGAGGTGCGCGACGCCGTCGCGATCCCCGTTCCCGAGGAGCCGATGCCCGCGGACGAGATCCTCGAGTACCTGCGGACGATGACGTTCGACTACTCCGGGTACCTCGGACATCCGCGCTTCTACGCCTACATCTCGGGCGCGGGGACGGTGCCGGGCGCGGCCGCCGATCTGCTCGCCTCGGGCCTGAACATGAACACCGGGGGGTGGCGCCTCGCACCATCGGGGACCGAGATCGAGCTGGCGTTCACCCGATGGTTCGCGCAGGAGATCTTCGGTCTGCCCGTCGGCTCGGGTGGCGCGCTGACCTCGGGCGGGGCGATGGCCAACTTCATCGCGCTGAAGGTGGCGCGCGACGCCAAGGCAGGCTGGGACATCCGG
>CBHFMJ010000160.1:0-6190 GCA_965994715.1 uncultured bacterium
GGGATCCGGCCTGCGAACCATCCGCTCAGCTCTTCCATCGGTGCCTCCTCGAGGTAGATGCAAGCGAGATTACATCATTACACCTCGGCGCACCAGGGCCCGGCCACCCCACCGTGACGGCGAGTATGGTTCGAGAGCGTGCGGACGACCGAGTTCGAGCTTTCGACGAAGGGCCGCCGCGTGGTCGACCTCACGGACCAGGTCCGGGACTTCGCCGAAGCGTCGGGCGCCGACGGCCTGCTCCATGTGTTCCTCCCGCACGCCACGGCGGGCCTCGCCCTGATGGAGACGGGCAGCGGCTCCGAGGAGGATCTGGACGCGGCGCTGGAGCGGTTGCTTCCCCGCGACGACCGGTACGCGCACCGGCACGGCTCCGTGGGGCACGGGGGTGATCATCTCCTGCCGGTGTTCGTGGCCCCGACGCTCACCCTCCTGGTGGAGGAGGGGCGGCTCGTGCTCGGGACGTGGCAGTCGATCGTGCTGATCGATCCGAACCGCGAGCACGACGTCCGACGCGTGCGGCTGACGTTCATCGAGGGCTAGGGAGGGGCCGCCACGAGAAGAGCGGCCGCCGCGATGAAGAGGGGCCGGCGTTACAGGTACTGGCCCGGAGCTCGCTGGGAGCGCGCGTCCGACGCCGGTGGCGACGAGACCGCCTGAACGTCCCGCTCACGGAGGAGGACGAGCTCCTGTCCGTCCAGCTCCACCTCGAGGCCCGAGGACGGGAGGAACAGGACGCGGTCGCCGAGGGCGGCGACGCGCACGTCCGGGCCCACGAGCTTGACGTCGGCCCACGCCAGACGCTTCGGTGCCGGCGCTGCCGTGGCGGGGATCAGCAGGCCGCTCGCCGACTTCCGCTCGCCGTTCTCGGGCAACTGCACGACGAGCCGGTCTCCGGTCAGACGCAGATCCTCCCCTGTCGACGTCGGCTTCTTCGCGCGCGCGCGACGAGGCTTCGCCGTCCTCGTCGACTTCGCGCCATCGGCGGGCGTCGCTCCGGGCATGCATCCGAGTCTAGCGAGCGTCACTCGGTAGGATGCCCGGCGTTGAAGGCACGCACGGTCCTGGACGACGCGGTCAAGGTCCTGAAGGCCTCGCCCGCGATCGACCATTGGCAACGTGGACGGGAGCGGATCGAGGCGGAGGACCTGCTCTGGCACGTGCTGGGCGAGGAGCCGGATCCGCGCGACGACGTCACCGTCGAGCAGCGACGAACGTTCGATCGCCTGGTCGCTCGTCGCGCCACCGGTGAGCCCATCCCCTTCATCAAGGGCTCCACGGAGTTCCGAGGCCTGGATCTGCTCGTCCGTCCGGGGGTCTTCGTTCCCCGGGATGCGTCGGAGTTCCTCGCCGAACAGGCGATGCGGCGCCTGCGCGGCCGAGCACGGCCGGTCCATCTCGACCTGGCGACCGGAGCGGGGACGATCGCGCTGGCGGTGGCGAACGAGGTCCGCGGCGCGGTTGTGGTCGGGACCGACCTCTCCGCGGATGCCGTCAAGCTCGCTCGCACGAACGCGAAGCGGCTCGGCGTGCGAGCCCGCTTCTTCACCGGCGACCTGTTCGGCGGCCTCCCGCGGACGCTCAAGGGCACCGTGGACGTCGCCACGATCCATCCGCCGTACGTGCCGATGCACGAACTCAGGGACCTGCCCGAGGAGATCCGGGACTGGGAGCCGGAGCACTCGTTGACCGATCGGAGCCCCGACGGGCTCGGGCTGATCTCCCGGTCGGCCCGGGAGGCACCCACATGGCTCTCCCCCAACGGGTGGCTCCTGCTCGAGGTCAGCCCAGATCGGGTGCACCACGTGAAGGGCGTGCTGCACGGCGAGGGCTACCGCGACATCCGCAGCACGAAAGGGGGCCCTCTGCCGTTGACGCGGGTCATCGTCGCGAGGCGTCCCCGGTAACGGGTCGCGGCACGGTTCGGCGTGGCGCTCGCCGGAGGGGGTAACGCGGGAAGCGACCTGCGGCCGGCTCCCCGCGCCGGAGAGGGGGCGCAGCCTCCACGGCGACGCCAGGCTCGCAGTTGGAGGTGAACGCCTCGTGTCGAGACGATGAGCGGCGGTGGAACCTGCTGCGATCAGCCGCCGATCATCGACATCGATCGCGCGGGTTGCACGAAGTCCGGGTGGTTGATGCGGTGACCGGACCACTTCGTCCAGAGACCCTGCCTGATCAGGAGCGCCAGGTCGTCGTCGGAAGCACCGTCGCGCATCGGCGCTCGCAGATCCGTCTCGTCCATCGCGAACAGACAGTTGCGGAACATGCCCTCGGCCGTCAGCCGCAGTCGGTTGCACGTGTCGCAGAACGGCTCGGTGACGGAGGCGATCACGCCGACCCGTCCGGGGGCTCCGTCGGCGAAGCGGAACGTCGTGGCCGGCTCGTTCGCGTGTCCCTCGGGGAGGAGGGGATGCACGGCGTCGATCGCAGCGAGGATGCGAGCCGCCGGAACGACCTTCTCGCGCTCCCACGCGTGCTCCGCGTCGAGCGGCATGTACTCGATGAATCGCACCCCGTAGCCGGTCTCCCTCGACCAGCGGGCGAAGTCCACCACCTCGTCGTCGTTCGTCCCGCCGATCACCACGCAGTTGATCTTGATCGGCGTGAGGCCGGCCGCCTCCGCGGCTCGCATCCCGGCGAGGACCTTGTCGAGCGCGTCGCGCCGGGTCATCTCCTCGAAACGGTGCCGCAGGAGCGAGTCGCAGGAGATCGTCGCTCGGTCGACCCCGGCCTCCGCCAGCGGTCCCGCCAGTCGGTCCAGCAGCACGCCGTTGGTCGTGAGGGAGATGTCGAGGTCGGGGCCGGCCTCGCGGAACATACGGATCAGCACCGGGAGGTCCGCGCGCACGAGCGGCTCGCCGCCCGTGACCTTGAGGCTGCGGACACCGAGCCGGACGAAGATGCCGAGCACCCGAGTGAGCTCCTCGAAGGTCAGGATCTCGTGCTTCGGGAGCCACGCCAGGCCTTCGGCGGGCATGCAGTAGGTGCATCGGAAGTTGCAACGGTCCGTGACGGAGATCCGTAGGTCGTCCGCGATCCGCCCGTAGGTGTCCACGAGCGGCCCGTCCAGTGGCATCGTCGCCTCGTGGGGAACCCGGTCGGTCATGGGAGCCAGCCTACCGCCGGGTGCGCGAACCGGGTCAGCTCTCGTCGGCGGGGGGCAGGCGCAGCAGCAGCGCGTGGATCGCGTCTTCGATCGACTCGTCCCGTGCGCGATCGGGGAGCTGGCTGCCTACGGACAGTCCGATCACGTACATCGCGAGGGGGGTGGCCTTCCGCTCGATCCGGTGCGCCACCTCGCGGGACGCGGTCAGGAGATGGTCCTTCTCGTGCGGGGACAGCATGTCGAGCGAGAGCTCGGCGGCGAGCCGGTCGACCCATTCCATCTCGGTGCCTCCTCGGTCGCTCGCGCGGCGGGACGATCCCGCGGGTCCTCCAATCCTAGGCCGGGCGTCCCTCGACCCATGGAACCGAGCGGCTCTCGGACGGCGCTAGGCTCCCACCGTGGAACCCGGGACGACCCGCGCCGCCGTTCTGACCGTCTCGGACGGCGTCACCCAGGGCACGCGAGAGGATGCCTCCGGTGACGCGGCCGAGGCGTTGCTCCGCGCCGCGGCCTTCGACGTGTCGGAACGCCGCGTCGTCGCCGACGAGCAGGCCGAGATCGAGTCGGCGCTCCGGGAGCTCGCCTCGGCGAACGGGCTCGTGGTGACGACCGGCGGGACGGGATTCGGCCCGCGCGACGTGACCCCGGAAGCGACGCGGGCGGTCATCGAGCGCGAGGCCCCCGGGCTCGCGGAACTGATGCGAGCGACTGGGCTGTCGCAGACGCCGATGGCCGCGCTCTCCCGGGGGATCGCCGGCGCCGTGGGGGCCGCGCTGATCGTGAACCTCCCGGGCAGCCCGAAGGGGGTCCGTGAATCGCTCGCGGCGGTGCTCCCCGTGGTCCCGCACGCCGTGGAGCTCCTCGGCGGCGCCACGGGAGCCCATCCGAGCGTCCCCGACGCCGCAGCGCCCGCCGCGACGGCGACGACGGTGGAGGAGCGGCCGAGCCCGTGGGTCGATGTCAAGGCGGTGCGGGTGATCGGCTCGCCTCCCTGTGCGGTCGGGAACACGATGGCGATCGTGCCCGGTGGGGAGGTACGCGGCACGCTGGGCTGCGCGGAGTTCGACGCGGCCGCCGTCAGCGCGGCCGTCGAGGTCCAGGCCGTGGGAGCACCCGAGATGCGCACGTTCCATCACCCCGAGGGGGACGTGGAGGTGTACCTCGAGCCGCACCGTGCCGCTCCCCGGCTCGTCGTCGTGTCCGCCACCGACGTGGCCAGGTCCCTCCGGGTCGAGATGGAGCGTCAGGGACGACGGGTGATCGTGCTCGAGTCCAGGGCCGAACGGGTCGCTCCTGACGACGGGCCGATCGTCCGATCGCTCGGGGAACTGACGCTCGGGCACGACGACGAGGTGGTGTTCACCGATCACGACGCACCCGGGATCGCGGACATGCTGACCGGGCTGCTGCGCTCCCCGGTCCGGTTCATCGGCGTGATGGGCTCCCGCCGTCACGTCGCGCACTACGTGGAGACCCTGCGGGGTCGCGGGTTCGGAGACGACGATCTCCGGCGCATCCGGAGCCCGCTGGGCCTCGACCTCGGCGGGCGCCGTCCCGAGGAGATCGCCCTCGCCATCGCCGCGGGGCTCGTCGCCGCCGATCACGGTCGCGAGGGAGGGTGGCTGGACCGGTGACGCCGGAGACGAACGAACACGTCCGTAAGAACCGCGAGCATTGGGAGCGCGAGGCGGACGAGTACCAGGAGCGCAATCGTGCGCAGCTGAACCGCTGGGACCGGCTCGGGTGGGGGGTCTTCGACGCACGAGAGGACGAGATCCACGCGCTCGGCGACGTCGATGGGGTCCGTGCTCTGGAGCTCGGCTGTGGCGCCTGCCAGTTCGGGATCAAGGTCGCGATGCGCGGCGCGGCGGTGACGGGGCTCGACTTCTCGATGGCCCAGCTGCGGCACGCCTCGGCGCATTTCGAGGAGTCCGGCCTCCGATTCCCGATCGTGCAGGGAAACGGGGAGCGACTGCCGTTCCGCGCCGCATCGTTCGACCTCGTGTTCTGCGACCACGGGGTGATGGGGTTCGCCGATCCCCTGCTGACGGTGCCCGAGGTCACCCGTGTGCTGCGGCCCGGGGGACTCTTCGTCTTCAACGGCACGACGCCGTGGATCTGGGTCGCGTGGGGCGACCAGGACGAGGAGCTCCCCACGACCCGGGAGATGCGCGCGGACTACTTCGAGATGCGGTCGGTTGAGTCCAGCGACCCGTCCTGGCGGACGATTGAGTTCCAGCTGACCTACGGGGACTGGATCCGATTGTTCCGTGCGAACGGGCTCGTGATCGAGGACCTGATCGAGCTCCGGCCGGACCCGGACGCAACCACGACGTACGACGACTACGCACCCCTCGACTGGGCCCGAGCGTTCCCCGCGGAACACATCTGGAAGGTGCGGAAGGAGTGAGGCTCGCGCCGCCCGGCCGGCGGATGGCCGGGGCGGCCCTCGTCGCGTTCGTCGGGCTCGGCGCGGCGCTCGCCGCTCCGCCGGCGGACGAAGGCAGCTCCGACGACCGGCCCAACGTGATCGTCGTCCTCACCGACGACCAGCGAGCGGGCTCCTTCGCGGCGATGCCGTGGCTCGCGTCGCAGCTCGCCCGCGCTGGCTCGGGCTGGACGGAGTTCCCGGACGCGTTCGCCAACACACCGCTCTGCTGCCCTTCGCGGGCGAGCCTGCTGACGGGCCTGTTCGCCCGGCACACCGGTGTCCTCGACAACGGGGACGGTGCCAGGTTCGACGCGTCGTCCACGCTCGCCACGTGGCTCCACGACGAGGGCTACCGCACGGGGCTCGTGGGGAAGTACCTGAACCGGTACCCGTTCGGGCGGCTCCCGTTCGTGCCTGCGGGCTGGGACCGGTTCGTGGCGAAGCGGAACCAGACGGGGGCGACGGTGTATCGGGGCTTCCACGCGATCGACCAGGGTTCGCCCGTCTTCGTCCGTTCCTATGCGACGGACTGGCTCGCGGACCGAGCGGTCGGGTTCGTTCGGACCGCGCCCGCGTCGCAGCCCTTCTTCCTCCTGTTCGCGCCGAGCGCCCCGCACGCCCCGTGGATCCCCGCGGCTCGGCATCACGGCAGC
>CBHFMJ010000161.1:0-6174 GCA_965994715.1 uncultured bacterium
GGGCCTTGATCAGGTCCCACTTGCCCATCCGAGACCTGCCGCGGATCCCTTCCTTCGTCGCCTGCTCGTAGAGCTGCTCCCGCGTCCGGTCCTCCAACGCGCGGCCGGGAGTCCCTCCCCGCCGCCGGGCGGCGGCCGCCTGGCGTCCGAGATCCTGTCGCACGGACTTCGGGAGCTTCGAGATCGTCCGCTCCTTCCGCGCCGCCTTCTGCGCGCTCTTGATGTTGCGCTTCGCGGCGTTGACCTGCTTCCTGCTCGCCATGACCTCACCTCCGGTAGCGGGTTCTGATCGGATCGATACCCGGCTGCGTCGATCGGAACACCCCCGAGCCTTCCCCTCCGCTCATCCCAGGTATCGTCCGGGCGATGCGGTTCGCGCCGACCGATATGGGGTTCATCGCGGACCCCTACCGCGACTACGACGAGCTCCGTCGATCCGCGCCCGTCGTCTACGACGAGGCGACCGATCACTGGCTAATCTCGCGCTACGCGGACGTCGATGCCCTGCTGCGGGATCGGCGGTTCGGCCGGACGTATCTCCACACGTCGACCCACGAGGAGATGGGCCGGCCGGCACCGCCCGACTGGCACGCGCCGTTCTGGGACCTGATCAACGCGGGGATCCTCGACATGGAGCCTCCCGATCACACACGCGTGCGCAGGCTCGTCGCGAAGGCGTTCACACCGAGGTTCGTCGAGTCCCTCCGCCCCCGCGTCCATGCGATCTTCGAGGACCTGCTCGAAGGAGTGGCCGGCGCGGGAGAGTTCGACCTCCTGCCCACGCTGGCGGAACCGCTGCCGGTCATCGTGATCGCGGAGATGCTCGGGGTCCCCGAGACCGACCACCACCTCCTTCGACCGTGGTCCGGCGACATCGTGAAGATGTACGAGCTGAACCCGTCCCAGCCGGCCCAGCACGACGCCGTCCGCGCGAGCCTCGAATTCTCCGGGTACCTCCGGGAGCTGGCGCGGGAACGCCGGACCGCGCCCGGCGATGACCTGATCTCCGGTCTCGTGCACGTGATCGACGAGGGCGATACGCTGACCGAGGACGAGCTCGTCGGTACGTGCGTCCTGCTCTTGAACGCCGGTCACGAGGCGACGGTGAACGCCACCCTCCTCGGCTGGTGGACCCTGTTCCGGCACCCGGATCGGCTGCGGCAGCTCCGGGCCGATCCCTCGTTGCTCCCGACGGCGATAGAGGAGCTGCTGCGGTTCCAGACGCCGTTGCCGATGTTCGAGCGCTGGGTGCTCGAACCGTTCAAGCTCCACGGGGTCGAGATCCCGAGAGGGGCAGAGCTCGGGCTGCTGTTCGACTCTGCCAACCGAGACCCCGAGGTGTTCGAGGACGCCGATGAGCTGCGGCTGGACCGCAAGCCGAACCCGCACCTGACGTTCGGAGCGGGGATCCACTTCTGTCTCGGCGCTCCCCTAGGCAGGATGGAGCTGCAGATCTCGTTCGGGACGATGCTGGAGCGTTTCCCGAGCCTGGAGCTCGTGGAGGAGCCGACCTTCCGACCGAACTACATCATCCGAGGCCTCGATGGCCTCCGGGTCCATGCATAACGCCGAGCATCGCCCGTGGGGGGGATCATCGGCGCCAGCGGGATCGCCGGCGTCGAAGAGAGGAATGCCGTGAGCGAGGACAGGTACGAGCGAGGGCGAAAGCGATTCCTCGAGGTGCACGACGAGAAGGCGCTGGCCGCGGTCGAAGGTCTCGGCGACCTCGGTCGGGCGATCGTGGAGGTCGCGTACGGCGACATCTACACGCGGCCGGGCCTCGCGTTGCGTGACCGCGAGATCGCGGCGGTCGCGGCGCTCGTGGCGACCGGGCGCTCCTCCCAGATCCCCCAACACCTCCGGGCCTCCCTCAAGGCGGGCCTCTCACCCGAGGAGCTGCGCGAGATCATCCTGCAGACGGCGACGATCGCGGGATTCCCGCCGGCGATGAACGCGATGTCCACGCTGAAGAGCGTCCTGAGAGAGGTCGGCGCGAACGAGGCCGGAGAAGCGTCGAGCGAGTGAAAACGGGGATCAGTCCGGTCGGCTCGGGGTCTCGACCCGTACCGGGAGCCGTTCGTATTCCAGCACCCGGTTCCACGGGACGTGGATCTTCGTCAGGTGCACGACGCCGCCCTCGATGTCGAGCGTTCGCTCCACGAGGAAGTCCGCCGTCCACGCGCCGGCGTCGAAACGGTCGGCCCGCACCACGATCCGCTCGCCTTCGTCCGAGCCGTCGTCGAGCCAGGCGCGGATCTCCGCACGGCTGAGGAAGGCGTCGTCGACGGCCTGGACGACCTCCCGGGTGTACCGGATCACCCGATGCCACGGGACGATCGTGGTCGTCCCGAGCGAGATCCCACGCTCCATCGAGTCGAAGTGCTCGGTCGGGACGTCGAGCGCGCTGATACGGCCCCCGGGATCGGCCAGGTGGACGCGGTAGACGTTCTGGTCGGGCGCGCTCATCTCTCGAAAGCGTATCCCCGACCGGATGAAGACGGCATCCGTCGAAGGGCTAGTTCGAATGGCTCGCGGCTGCCCTCACGGCGCGCGTTCGTCGAGGCGGAAGACCGCGTTGGCGATGAGATCCACGGTCCACAGGTCTCCGGCGGCCGGGATGGGCCCGAAGCCGACGAGCTCCAGCTCGTCCTCGACCTCGCCGGTCTCGACGTCGAGCCGGTAGAGGGTGTTGTTCCCCGAGACCCAGTAGGAGTCGCCGAGGACGATGCCGCCGAACAGCGCGTCGTCGACCGGCACGCGGTCTCGCACCTTCATCGTCCGGAGGTCGAACCGCAGCACGCTCTCCTCGAAGGAGCTGGAGACCCAGAGGATGTCGCCGTCCACCGCCAGTCCCTCCGGCTCGAAGGACTCGAGCTCGATCTGGTCGACGACGGTCTGGGTGCGGGGATCGATCCGCACGAGCGTCCCGGCCGCGGCGACCCAGACCTGTTCGCGAGCGAACACGAGACCTCCGAGCGGTCCGTCCACCCCCACCCTCCCGACGATCTCGCCCGACGCGGGATCGATCTGGACGACCTCCTCGCCCTGGCCGGCGACGCCCCAGATGCCCGACGGCGTCGACGTGAGGCCGAACACCCCTCCGGGAACTCGGAGACGGTCGATCACCTCGCCACGCACGGGGTCGAATCGCACGATCGCCCCCGCGTTCGGCGTCTCGATCCACAGCGTGCCGTCCACGTCGAGCAAGCCGCACGGTCCTCCCGGCATCCGTTGCGTCGAGACCACCTCGTTCGTCTCCGGATCGATCTCGGCCAGCTCGTTCCCGTCGAACGCGGTGACCCAGACCCGATCACCGGCCTCGGCGAGGAAGCAGGGGCTCCCGTCCACGGGGATCTCGGCGAGGATGCCGTTGTCGGCTTCGGCGCTCGGTGTAGCCGTGAACACGGGCGTGGGCGGCGAGGGGAACTCGCCGTAGACGTCTCCGGCGCATCCCGCTAGCGCGACAAACAGGATCGCGCCCGCCGCGACGGCAAAGAACCGCAAGGACCCTCGTCGTCCGGTTCGAACCCCATCCACGTCACACTCATACGTCACCGAGGCGGGGAACGGCTCTTCCGGCTCCTGGGGCTATCCTCGGAGGGTGAGCCTCTATCGCCTCGAGGAGCAGATCCCCACGCTCACAGCGCCGGTCCTGCTCGTGGCGTTCGACGGCTGGATCGACGCGGCGGGAGCCGCCACCGCGTGTGCGAACCACGTGGCGGACGGGGGCCGGGTCGTCGCCTCCTTCGACGTCGATGCGCTGCACGACTATCGAGCGAGGCGGCCGGTCCTGGATGTGGTGGACGGCGTGCTGGCGAGGATGCAGTGGCCCGAGATCGTGATACGGCACGTGGCCTTCGACGGCCGAGATCTCCTCGTCCTCGTGGGCCCGGAGCCCGACTACAAGTGGAAGCAGCTCGGGGACGACCTGCTCGAGCTGGCGTTGCGGCTCGGGGTCGTCGAGTGGATCAGCCTGGGTGCGATCCCGGCTGCCGTCCCCCACACTCGCCCCGTTCCCGTGCTGGCGACGGCGTCCACCGACGCGTCGCTCCGCGACGGTGAGCAACAGGGACCGGGCGGCGTCCTGCGGGTGCCCGCGGCGGCATTGTCCGCGGTGGAGATGACGGTGGCGGCGGCCGGGATCCCCGCCGTCGGCTACTACGCGCAGGTCCCCCACTACATCGGGGCGGCCGCGTACGCGCCCGCCACGGTGGCCCTCCTGCAGCATGTCGAGCGGCGTCTCGGCGTCACGATCCCGGTGAGGGCGCTCGGTGAGGAGGCGCTCTCGCAGCGGGAACGCCTGGATGCGGCGATCGCGGAGGACGCCGACACCAGGGAGTACCTCGCCCGACTGGAGGCGATGGCCAGCGAGGAGCGGATCCCCTCGGGCGACGACCTCGCGACGGAGATCGAGCGGTACCTGAAGGATCAGTCCTAGCGGGCGGCCGTGGCGAGCGACGCCGATCTGTGGACCTGTCCGCGGTGCGGCGCCCGCTTCGTGACCCGCAACCTGTGGCACGGCTGCGGCGACTACTCGGTCGAGGGGTTCTTCGAGGGCACGCCGGCTCGTCTCCGCGAGCTCTATGACGCCTGGGTGTCGCTGGTGGGCGAGTTCGGCCCGTTCGAGCAGGTTCCGACGAGATCCAGGATCGCGTTCATGGTGCGGGTGCGCTTCGCGGGCGTCGTGCGGCTCCGGAAGGACGGCCTCGTCTGCGGCTTCTGGCTGAAGCGACGGATCGACTCGCGTCGATTCACGAAGGTGGAGCATCTCGGGCGGACCGATTGGTCTACCAGTTCGTGCTCCGGGACGAGGACGAGCTCGACGACGAGGTCCGCGATTGGATCCGCGAAGCGTACGACGTGGGACGCCAGACGCACCTCGGTCGGGAGCGGTGAGAGCTCAGCGCACGGGAGCGTGCGACAGGATCGCGGTCACGGCATCCGGGTAGCCGCCGGCAGCATCAGCGAGGTCACGGAGCCTCGTCCACAACTCCGTCGCTCGCCCGCCGGTGAAGTCGCGCTCGGCGATCGGCACCGCGTCGAGCACCACGATGGGTTTCCCTCGTGTCCCTGCTTCGAGGGCCAGCTCGAGGTTGCGCACGTTGCCCGGCCCGACCGGAGGGTCGCAGACGACGATCACGTCGGCGGCCGCGGCGTGGTCGAGCCACACTGCCGCCGCCTCCTCGTCGATCTCCGAGAAAGCCGGAACCGAGACGTGCTCGACGTCCAGGCGTTCCGCGACCTCGACATCCGTGTCACTCCCGTGCAGCACGCCCGCGACGACATGCACGCCGCGTTCCACGAGCAGGCGCATCAGCGGCGCCCCACGGCCGGCCCCGCCGACGACGAGCGCTCGGAGCCCCGCAGACACGATCGCGTGCTCGGGGGGACCGAGGATCACCGCCGGCCTGCCCGTCGCCGGGCTCGCTTCGACGTCCGCGTTGACCCCGTAGACGCTGCGCAGCAGCGAGCGGGTTACGACCTCCTCCGGCTGACCCTCCGCCGCGATCTGGCCGCCCGTCATCGCCACGAGCCGGTCCGAGAGAGCGGCGGCGAGCGTGAGGTCGTGGAGCACAGCGAGCACCGCCACACCCCGCTCGTCGGCGAGTCGTCGGATCACCTGGTGGAGTTCCACGACGTGGCGGATGTCGAGGTGCGTGGTGGGTTCGTCGAGGAGGAGCACGGGCGCGTCCTGCGCGAGTGCCTGCGCGAGCACGGCTCGGCGCCGCTCTCCACCGGACAGCTCGTCCATCGGCCGGTCGGCGAGGTGCTGGACCCCCACGGCCTCCATCGCCTCCCGTGCCGTCGCCCAGTCCGCAGGTCCTCCCCCCGTCCACCTCGACAGGTACGGAGCACGCCCCATCAGCACGAACTCGAGGACGTCGAACGGGAACGCAGGGATCACGTCCTGCGGGACGACGGCGACCAGACGCGAAGCCTCTTTCGAGGAGATCTCGTACGGATCGTGGCCCGCGACCCGAACCGACCCCGTGGTGGGCCTCAGCGCCCTGGATGCGACGCGCACCAGCGTGGTCTTCCCGCACCCGTTCGGACCGACGAGTCCGACCACCTCGCCCGATCGAACGACGAGCGACACGTCCCGGAGAACGTCGGTGATCCCGTACCCGGCGGTGACCCCCTCGAGCACCAGCGCGTCCTCAGGCGGCACCGACG
>CBHFMJ010000162.1:0-6163 GCA_965994715.1 uncultured bacterium
CCAAGATCTCGTCGACGAGCCCCCGCCGCAGGCACTGGCCGGCCACGTCGGCGCCGAGGATCTCCAGGTTCTTCCCGCCCGCAGCGTCCAGTGCCGTGGCGACCGCTTCCCCGATATCGCCGCTGAGGAACGTGATCCCAGGGTCCGGCGGGTCCGGGGGCTCGTGCGTCAGGACGAAGAAGGGTCCGGAGAACGGGTAGTCGACGCTGCCCGGCTCGTCGGGCTCCATCCTCTTGCCCACCTCGTGGGTCCGCCGGCCGATGAGCATGGCGCCGGTAGCGGCCGCGATCTCCTGGAGATCGTCCGGTGCCACGAAGTCGGCGAGAGGGCGACCAGCGCCCCAGTCCATCGTGTGGCCGGGACCGGCGATGAAGCCGTCAAGCGACATCGACCTGTTCACGACCACCTTTCCAGTGCTGGTATCGCTCACCTGTTCCTCCAGCTGGGATGTTCCCGCGATCCGTTCCGGTGCCTCTTCGGCCGCCATGCTAGTCATCCCCTCGCTGTCGGCTCCTTCGGGCAGTGGTCTGACTTGCAGGGTAGGGCCCGAACTTCGTTGAGCGGCAGGATGCAGGTGCGAGATCCATGAGCGGTGCATCCCTATCATGCGCACCTGATGGGATCATCGCAGCCCCCGACATCATTCACTGATCCGATCGTCGGCGGACTCGCCGTCATCAGCTGTTCGCACACTGACGTAGAGCCCCGACCAACATGACCACTTGCTTGCCCTCGTGGTGCGGTCGAGGGCAGAGGCGGAGTCTTGGCCTCTTCCGGTACCCGTCGGGGGCGGATCCTCGTCCGTTGGGCGGCTGACGACCGGTCGGCGCGCGGCACCTAAGACGGGACGTTGCTGGCAGGGTTCGTGCGGGCGGGATAAGGTCCGTCCGCCGGCAGTTTCCGGATCGAACGTCGAAGGAGTGACCGATGCTTTTCGTGTCCAGCGTGATCGCAGCCGCGTCGTTGCTCGCCTACCAAGTTGGAACGCTCACCGTAGTGTTCATCGTTTTCGGGGTCGTGCTCGCGGGCTACGCCATCTACTGGATGATCTTCAAGGTGGGGAAGGACTAACCCCTCTCCGGGCCTCGACGCGCGTGCTCGCCGCCGCTACATCGCGGCCGACGGGGGAGTGCCGTGCATGCCTTCCGTCGAGACCTCCCAGCGATTGTACCGTTCGATCTCGTAGGTCCGGTTGACCTGGAACTGGAAGAGCATGCCGACCGCGGCGACGACGGCGAAGATGATCAGCCACAGCGGGTGGTCGTCCAGGACCACCTTCGCTCCGCTTTCGGCGAGGCTCGCGGGCGTGGCGGACGTGAAGAGGAACAGGAACGTCCCCACGATCGTCCAGGCGCCGACCAGCGCGGTTGAGACGATCACGATCGCCTTCTGAAGGTTCAGTACGATCGCAGAGATCGCGAAGAGGACGCCGACGACGACGCCCACGATCCAGACCAGCACGTCCAGGTCGGCGCCGAACAGACCGAAGAAGCCTGCTACCAGGCCGTACCCGAGCGAGCCGGCCATCAAGGCGACGGCGAAGGCCCAGAACAGGTAGGAGAGCAAGGCGAACAAGAGTCCGGCGAAGAACCCGACCACCCAGCTCGTCGTGGTCGACAGGAAGCCGTCCCCGAACAGCGCCTGGACGGAATGCGCCCCGAACGACAGCCCGAAGAAGAACCCGTAGATCGGCAGCAGGATCAGGAAGAGCCGATATCCCCCGAAGGCGATGAGGCTGCCCAGGAACAGGAGGATCCCTCCGGCGAGGAGGGTTCCGAGGACCGATCCACCTTCCATGAGATCACTCCCTGGTCGAGCGGCCGTGGCCGCGTCCGTCTTGCATCAGCGGAATCCTGACACGCGAGGCGACCGTGGGCCAGTACCTGCCTGGAGACACCATGAGGTCCGCAGGCTTCCCTGAATTCAGTACATCCCGTGCCAGTGGCGACGGTGGATCGGCACTCGTTCGGCGTCATCGAGAGTCGAGGCCAGCATCCCAGCGGCTGTCGCGATCGGTCTCGCGCGGCTCCGAACGGGCGTGGCGAGGTTCGCGAGGCGGCCGATAACCGCGATAGGTTCCGCTCATTCATGGATGAAGGGCGCCTGCGGGATGCACCCGCCGTGAGCGGGGTCCAGCCTGCATCCCTTTCGGCCGGAAGCTATGGTGAGGCCGTCCTCGGCGAGGGAGTGGCCATGTCCGGAGACAAAACCCATCTGCCACCCCGGTGGTTCGTCGTGACCGCCTGGCATGTGCACCGGTGGATGTTCCGGTTCACCGGTGGTCGCCTGGGCTTGTGGCGCCCCCGCCCGGGGAAGTGGGGCGCCCTGCGGCTCACCACGACAGGACGTCGCAGTGGCGAGCCACGGAGCGTGATCGTCGGCTATTTCGAAGACGAGCCCAACCTGATCTCGATGGCCATGAACGGCTGGGGTGCGGCCGAGCCGGCCTGGTGGCTGAACCTGCAGGCTCATCCGGAGGCGGTCGTCGAGCTGGCCGGTGGGATCCGGCGAGAAGTGCTAGGCAGAGCCGCGGTGGGCGTGGAACGTGAGCAGCTGTGGCAGCGCTGGCGCGAGATCGACGAGAAGCTCGACGGCTTCGCTGCGCGACGCGGGCACGAAACGGCGGTCGTCATCCTCGAGCCGCGCCAGATGGCTGGATGACCTGTGCCGGCACTTGGTGGCCCGCTCGGGCGGGATGGGCATCCCTCCACACTTGTGTCCCATCCCTGGAAGCGGCGCTCGCGCACGGTCGCCCGGCTCTCCGATGAGGGTGGGCAGATCTGATGAGCGATGAACGGACGCGCGTCCTCCGCCAGCTCGCCGAGGGTGGTTGCGTCGCACCCGAGGCCGAAGCCGACAGCCTGCTCATCGCGGCGCGAGAGGGCGTCGGTCCGATCGAGGAGCTGGTTCGCCGGCGGCTTCGGGGTGAGCCACTCGCGTGGATCACCGGCTCGGTGGCGTTCTGCGGTCATCAGGTCCGGATCGACCCCGGCGTGTTCGTGCCGCGTCCCCACACGGAGGCGCTGGCTCGGCGGGCGATCGAGCTCCTGCCGGACGACGGCATCGCCGTCGACCTCTGCACCGGGAGCGGGGCGGTGGCAGTGGCGCTCGCCGCCGCCCGTCCACGCGCCACCGTTGTGGGGACGGACGTCGACCCCCAGGCGATCGCGTGCGCGGGCCGGAACGGCGTGGCGGTATCCGAGGGCGACCTCGACGTGCCCTTGCCTTTCACGCTCCGCGGACGAGTCGACCTGATGACCGCCGTCGTGCCCTACGTGCCCACCGAGGAGCTCCACCTCCTGCCGAGAGACGTGCTCACGCACGAGCCACGCCGCGCCCTCGACGGGGGATCGGGCGGAACATTCGTTCTCGTGCGTGCCGCAGGGGCGGCGGACAGGTGGCTCCGTCCGGGCGGGACCGTGCTCCTGGAGCTCGGCGGCGACCAAGCTGCAGATATGACCGCGATCCTCACCGATCTCGGCTTCACGGACGTCCGTGTGCACACGGACGCGGACGGCCAGGATCGCGCGATCGAGGGCCGACTGGGGCCGCTACCGCCGGGCGCGGTCGGGCGGGGTTGAGTCGTCGACGTTCGACTCGAGCCAGTCGACGAGCGGCTTCGACCGCTCGAGGAACGTCACGATCCGGTCCTTCGCTCTCTTCGTTCCGAGCCAGGCCCCCGCTGGCCATTCCTGCCACGCGATCGATCCCTTGAACCGAAGGAGCTCGATCCGTGGGTGGTCCTTGGGATAGCCTTTCGGCGCCGTCTTCAACACATCGTGCCCGTGGACGTCCAGGCCCTGTGTTCGCGCATCTGACACGATCCGTGTCAGATCCTCACCGGACGGGTCTCGCGCGACGCTCTCGCGATAGCGCTCGAGCTGGTCGGGGGCCATCTCCCACCTCCCGCTGCCGACGGCGAGACCGCGGGCGTCGAGCTGGACGTACCCGTCGCCGAGCGTGGCCCCGATCGCGGTCTTGTACGGCGACTTGTCGCGGCTGAAGCGGATGTCGCGATACGGGCGGAAGATCCGGCCCTCACCGAACTCGGGCTCCAGCTCGGCGAGCAGCTCCTCCATCGGTGCGCGCACGATCGTGTCGTACACGTCCTTGTGGCGCTGCCAGTACGCCTTCGAGTTGTCGGCCTCCAGGCCTTCGAAGAACTCGAGCGCCTCCACCTTCCATCCGTGGAACGCCATCGGATCCCTTCTCCTCGACCCCGATACCCGGATCAGGTGCAGGCTACCGTCCCTCCGTCCTGGAAGGCCGGCTCGCCGGGAACGGACACCCATCCGTAGTCGTACGAGTCCTCGTGCAGCGTCATCTGCAGCACGCCGAAGGCCTTGTTCTGCGTGACCTCGAGGTTCTCGGGCATCGGAGGGCGACCGAAGGGGTAGAGCTGCCGCCCGCCCGTTCCCACCGTGAACTGGATAGTGCCGCCGGCGACGGCGTTGCCGTGGGCGTCCTGCGGAGCCCACCGCTGGTAGAGATGGTTGTGTCCGACGAGCACGACATCGACGCCCTCGTCGGCGAACACCTCCCAGAGTGGGATGAGCGGCCTGGTCTCCGAGCCGCCGAAATTGATGGTGGCGTCGTCCTCGATCCACTTCTGGAAGGGCCGCCAGTCGTAGCGAGGGTGATGCATGAACGCGAGCGTGCAGGTCGCATCCACGTTCGCCTCGAGGTCCGCCCGGAGCCAGTCGCCTTGGGGCGTACCCGGGCCGCAGCCGGGGTCGTCGCCGCAGATGTCGGAGTTGAGCGACACGATGTGCCAGTCACCGAGGTCGAAGGAGTAGTTCCCGAGCGGCGGGTTGGCTACCGCGCCGAAGTAGGCGAAGTAGCCGGCGGCGTCGGTCGTCCCGTATTCGTGGTTCCCCGGGGCCGGCATGGTGATCTCCCGAAGGTCGCCGAATTGCACGTCCCAGACGCGCAGGAACTCCGAGAGCTTCCCGTTGTTGTACTGAAGATCGCCCAGCGCGAGGAACCGGTCCGGGTCGATCTCGCGGATCAGGTCCGCGACGTCACCCGATCGGCAGGCACCCATGCCCTGCCCCTGCGTCAGCGACTGGCAGGCGATGTCGCCAACGGCGACGATCACGGGATCGCGATCTGTCGCGCCGGCGCCGGGTGCGAGGAGACCGATCGCCGTGGCCAGCGCGATCATCGCAGCGGGGAGACGGAGCGAGCGGGACGAGCGACGCATCGGAACTCCTTCCGGGCGGTGGCGCGTATTCAAGCATGCCGAGCGCGGGGATTGGAACGCCTCCGGGCGTGCATCCGACCTCGGCGTCAGAACGAGCCGTAGAGGTCGCTCGCCGGGTCGAAGAAGCCGCCGGCCGGGCGGGCGTGCGCGTGCCAGTGCTCCGGGATCCGGCGTCGCTCGGGGTCGATCCAGTAGCCGTCCGACCCATACCGATCGGTGGCGATCCGCTCGAGCCGGGCCAACAGCTCCGTCTCGAGCTCGGACTCGGGCAGCCCGTGCGAGCGCCACACGATCATCGGGGTTCGGCACACGAGGCACTCCGCGACCCAGCACTCGTCGTCCTCGTGGAGCCACGCGGTGACCTGTTCCGCGGCGCAGAGCTGGCAGTCATCCATCGAGGGCCCTCCGGAGCTCCGCCCGGTCGCCGGCACCGACACCGTGTTCGTCGAACCAGCCCAGGTTCGCTTCGATCGCGAGGACGAACGGCTCGTCGATCCCGTACGAGGGGCAGGCGTCCGTCTCACACGGCTGCATGTCCAGGACGTCGATCACGTACCCGGACTCATCGACGAAGGCGACGGAGAGCGGCACGAGCGTATCCTTCATCCAGAACGTGCTGTCGACGGGCCCGGGCCACACGAACGCCATCCCCTGATCGGCGGGAAGCTCCTCGATGCCCATCAATCCTTTCCGGCGTTCCTGCGGATCGTCCGCGAGGTCCACCGTCAGGATCGCGTCCGTTCCTCCGAACGTCATCGTCGACCCCGGAGTGGTCTCCGGGGCCTCGGGTGTGTCGTCAGTGCACGCCCCCAGGAGCGTCAGCGTGACGATGGCCGCGATGATCTGCCGCACCACCTCATCGTGCCACGGTGCGCGGCCGACCCATTGTTATCATCGAGCGCTGTCGCCGGAGTAGCTCAGTCGGCAGAGCGCCTCCATGGTAAGGAGGAGGTCAGGGGT
>CBHFMJ010000163.1:0-6153 GCA_965994715.1 uncultured bacterium
CCTCCGACGGTGGCGCCACCTCCACCCCGGTCGACGACGAGGACCTCGAGGGCCTCGCCGGTCACCTCCGTGTGGGCGCCGCCTCCCCCGAAGGTGGCGATCACGTCGACCAGGTCACCGGGCCGCACACCGACAGCCGACGCGACCGGTATCTCGACCGCCCGCATGCCGGCGCCCACGAGAGAGGCGATCGGACCCGAGCGCGAGCCGGCCAGACGGTGCTGGGTGACGACCTCGCCCGCCGCGATGTCCGCGACCACGATCCGTCCCGTGGCGCGACCCAGGTCGCGGATCGCGCCGGGCGGCGCGAAGCGGGACGGCAGCGTCACGACCTCGAGGACGGTCTCGGTGAGGACCGAGCCTCGCGGGACGGGCGCGACCGCCGCGACCACCGCGATCGGGGGACCGCCGTCCGGGCGCACCACGTCGAGCCGGTGCGCGTAGGCCCGCATCACGAGCGCCGCCGCGAGCGCGCTCGCGACGGAAGCGGAGAGCAGGATGAAGGACGATCGCGGCAGCTTCCGGCGGAAGAGCATGGGCGCGACCGTAGACGGGCCCCGGGCGCGACACAGTGACCTCTGTCACTCGACGGGGCGCAGACCGCCCTTCTCGTTCGGGGGCTCGAGCGGAAGCGTCTTGACGCGGAACTCCTCGAGCGCCTGCTTGCCGACGATCGTCGCGACCGCCTCCCGCATCCGATCGGCGAGCTGCTCGGGATCCTCGTCGGTCACGAACCGGACCTCGACGGTGACGAGGGTTCGGCGGGCCGTCATCCGTTGCCGGTGCCCGCCAGGGCGGTTGCGCACGGGCACGTCCGCTCGGCCGGCACCGCGGGGATCGCGGCGAACAAGAGGTCTCGGAGCGTGTCGATGTTCTCGCCGAACACCTTGAGGACCTCCTCGTGGGTGACCGCCGGGATGTCGTCCACGCCGACGTCGTAGTCGGTGACGAGCGCCACGTTGCCGTAGCAGAGCTCGAGCTCCCTCGCGAGCGTCGCCTCCGGGAACTGCGTCATCCCGATCACGTCGGCGCCGAGCTGCGCGTACATCCGCGACTCCGCCACCGTCGAGAACCGCGGGCCCTCGATCACGACCATCGTCCCCCCGTCGCGATGCTCGATGCCTTGGGAGGCGGCCGTCTTCACCAGCGTCTCACGGAGCGTAGGGCAGTACGGGTCGGCGAAGGAGACGTGCGTGGTCTGCGGGCCGTCGTAGAACGTGTTCGAGCGGGACTTCGTGAAGTCGATGGCCTGGTCGCTCACGACGAGCGTGCGCGGAGGGATCTCCTTCCGGAGCGAACCTGCCGCGCACGGTCCGAACACCCGGGTGACCCCGAGGTCCTTCAGCGCCCACAGGTTCGCCCGGTACGGGACCAGGTGCGGCGGGAACCGATGGTCCGTCCCGTGACGGGGGAGGAACGCGACCGAGCGGTCGCCGACCGTCCCGATCGTGATCGGCGCGGACGGAGCGCCGAACGGCGTCTCCGCCTCGATCGTCGTCGTGTCTTCGAGGAACGCGTAGAACCCCGACCCTCCGATGACCCCGATCTCCGCGCGGCCTTCGCTCACGAGGGCGCCGGCTCCTTCTTCGCCGTGGACGACTTCCCGGACCCGTCGAAGGAGCCCTTCGTGCTCGAGTCCTTCGACCCGTCGCTCGACGCTGCGCCGTCGGTCTTCTTCGCGCCTTCTTTGCTCTCTCCTGGGCTCTTCTCGCTCTTCTCGCCGTCGGATCGTGACTCGGCCGACGCCTTCGACTTCTTCCCGTGGTCCGTGGCGTAGAAGCCGGAGCCCTTGAACGAGATCGCCGGTGGCGCGAACACCTTCCGGAGGCTGCCGCCGCACTCGGGGCACATCGTCAGCGACTCGTCCCACATCGACTGCACGATGTCGAACGTGTGGCCGCAGTCCCGGCACGTGTACTCGTAGGTGGGCATCGGGAGCAAGTTTACCCGGGGCCCTGTTCGCGGCTGACATCGGTTCCGCGACCGGAGTAGCGTTGCGCGCGTGAAGGTTCAGAACGCCGTCATCCCCGTGGGGGGTCTCGGCACCCGGTTCCTGCCGGCGACGAAGGCGACCCCCAAGGAGATGCTGCCGGTCGTCGACACGCCCGCGATCCAGCTCGTCGTGGAGGAAGCCGTGCGGGCCGGGATCACCGACATCCTGATGGTGACCGGCCGTGGGAAGCGATCGATCGAGGATCACTTCGACCGGTCGGCCGAGCTGGAGCACTTCCTCGAAGCGAAGGGCAAGTTCGACGAGCTGAAGCAGGTGCGCGCGATCGCGGAGCTGGCGTCGATCTACTACACGCGGCAGCGCGACCCACTCGGCCTCGGCCACGCGATCGCATGCGCGGAGACCCACATCGGCGACAAGCCCTTCGTCGTGATGCTGCCCGACGATCTCGTCCGGCCCAGGACCCCCCTCCTCGACCGGATGCTGAAGGTCCACGAACGCTACGGCCGGAGCGTGCTGGCGGCGATCGAGGTGCGCCGCGACGAGGCATCGCTGTACGGCATGATCGAGCCGGAGCCCGTGGAGGAGGACCTGGTGCGCATCGTCTCCATCATCGAGAAGCCGGCGCCGGAACGATCCCCGTCCACGCTCGCCGCGATCGGCCGCTACGTCTTCACGCCCGAGATCTTCGACGCGCTCCGCGAGACCCCTCCCGGACACGGCGGCGAGATCCAGCTGACCGACGCGATCAACCTGCTCGCCCAGGAGCAGGCCGTGTACGCGTTGACGTTCGAGGGTCGGTTCGACGTGGGGAACAAGTTCGACTACCTGCGCGCGACGGTCGAGCTCGCCCTCGATCGCGACGACATCGGCTCACAGTTCAAGGCCTACCTCGCGGAGCTCGCTCGGCGCGAGAAGCTCGGCTGAGTCGGTCTCCGAAGGCTCGCCTCCGCTGAGGCGCGCCTACACTGACCGGCATGGCGGCCCAGCCCCACGATCACGATGCACCCGAGGGCCTGCTCTCCGTCGAGGAGGCGAGGGAGCGGGTGCTCGGCGCGATCCATCCACTGGCTCCGCTTCGTCTGCCGCTCACGGACGCGTACGGCTGCGTGGTTGCCGAGGACGTGGTCGCCACGCACGATCTCCCCGAGTTCGCGTCCTCCGCGATGGACGGGTTCGCGGTACGGGCCTCCGACGTCGCCGACGCCACGCCGTCGCGGCCGGCAGAGCTGAAGATCGTCGGCCGCGCGCTGATCGGCCATGAGCCCGAGGGAACCGTCGGCGCCCGCGAGGCGATGCACATCGCCACGGGCGCGCCGATCCCCGGAGGCGCCGACGTCGTCGTGCCGATCGAGAACGCGATGATCGACGGTGATGAGCTGGTCCGGTTGCTCGACGGACCTGCCGCCGGCACGCACGTTCGCCCGCACGGGGAGGACGTCCGCGAGGGGGACGTCCTCGTGCCCGCCGGCAAGCGCCTCGGCGCTCCCGAGCTCGGACTGCTCGCGATCGCCGGCTTCCCGACCCCGCTCGTGCATCCGCGGCCTCGGGTCGTCGTGCTGTCCACCGGCGACGAGCTGGTGTCTCCGACGGAGACGCCGGCGTTCGGGCAGGTGCGGGACGCCAACTCGGCGCTGATCTTCGGCGCGCTCCGTGAGATGGGCGCGATGCCGGTGATGGCGGGGATCGTACGCGACGACGTCGAGTCGCTCCGCGAGACGATCTTCAGCTTCGAGATCCAGGCCGACGCGTTCGTGTCGTCGGGCGGCGTCTCGGTGGGGGAGCGCGACGTGGTCAAGGCCGCCTTCTTCCGACGGGGCGACGTGGACTTCTACAAGGTGGCCATGCAGCCCGGGATGCCGCAGGGGTTCGGCCACGTCGAGGGGAAGCCGTATTTCGGGCTGCCGGGCAATCCGGTCAGCGTGTTCGTGAGCCTCGAGGTCTTCCTCCGACCGGCGATCCTCAAGATGATGGGTCGGACGCACCTGTTCCGCCCGGAGGTGGCGGCCACCCTGACCGAGGACGTCCGGGGCCCTCGAGGGAAGCTCCAATACGCGCGGGTCGAGGTTCGCCGCGATGAGGGCGGCTGGTCGGCCTCGCCGACGGGCGCACGGGGATCGAACCTGATCTCGACCGTCGCTCGGGCGAACGGATTGGCGATGATCCCCGCCGGCACCGACGTCGCATCCGCCGGGTCATCCGTGAAGGTCATGTTGTTCCGGTCCTCGGAGGACTGACGTGATCGGCGGAGAGGGCTTCGAGCGCGCGCGACTCCACGCGGAGCTGTCGGCCCGGATGGTCGAGGTCGGTGCGAAGGAGGTCACTGATCGCGAAGCCGAGGCCGAGTGCGTGGTCACGATGACCTCGGGGGCCTGCGCCCAGCTCGTCGCGGGGACGCCCAAAGGCGATCCGATCGAAGCCGCGCGGATCGCGGGACTCATGGGGGTCAAGCGAACCCCCGACCTCCTGCCCTTCTGTCACCCGATCGCGGTGACCGGTGCAGAGGTGCGGGTGGAGCCCGACCAGGAGGCCGGCACGATCCGGGTGTGGACGCGGGTGCGGGCGCGGGATCGGACCGGCGTGGAGATGGAATCCCTCACGGCAGCGGCCGTGGCCGCCCTCAGCTTGTACGACACCGCGAAGGCCTACGACCGGGCGGCCCGGATCGACGGCCTGCGCCTGCTGGCGAAGTCCGGAGGCAAGTCCGGCGACTACGCGGCCCCGAGCTGATCCCCGAACCCGGCGCTTCCCGGCCCGGGGCTAGGAGCTCCGGGTGCGCTTGTGAAAAAGTTCCTCGGATCACATCGATGTGATTGAGGACCCCTATATGTGGTGCTACGGTGCCGTCCCAGCCTAGATGTTGTGTCGAACCGGGAACGACAGAGCGGAGGCTGGGCGTATTGGATTGGCTGCTCCTCGCGGCACTCGGCATCATGTGGGCCGCATCGCTGCTTCCACGAATATCGCGGCGGCGCTCGATGTCGGCGTCGGTCGAGGATTTCGAACGTAGGATGGAGTTCTTGGCGCACGCTCAAGTGAACGGCACCACCGGACGTTGGATCGTGACTCCCCGGAAGGGGGCTCGCTTCGTCGGCGACGCCGAACGCCGCAAGGCCCGCGTCCGCGACCGCCGCCGCCGCGTCCTCGTCTTCCTGATCGAGGCCATCGGCATCTCCTTCCTGATCGGGCTCGTCCCTCCGCTCCGGGTCGTCTGGAACATCACGCTGGCGCTCGCGATCTTGCTCGGCGCGTACATCTGGATGTTGATCTCGATGAAGCGCCGGAGCGTGGCCGATCCGCAGGAGACGGTCCGCAACGCGCGTATCCCGGGCGACCCCGCAGCCGCCTTCGCGGCTCGGTACGTGATCGAGGGTCACAACGGGCATGCGCACGAAACGTTCAACGGTCTCGAAGGGCTCGCGGAGAGCGACCGGGTGCACGTCGTGGTCCGCCCCGCCTCCGCCGGCTGAGTGGACCTCTCCGAACTCGCCAGTTCCATCCACGCTCGTCTCGACGCCAAGAACGCCGCCCGCGAGCAGGCGTTGCCCGCCGCGCGTCGCTCGATCCGCGCGAGCGCGAACGCGATCCGTGCGATCCATCGACTGGAGTTCGACACCGCGAAGACCCTGATCGGCGAGTCTCGCGCGTCGTTGGAGGAAGGGCTCGCCGCCGTCCGGGATCACGCCGACATCCGCCACGCCGGCTACCTGCAGGACGCCCAGAAGGAGTACGCCGAGGCGAACCTCACGATGGCGCTCGTCACGGGCGGGGACCTGCCGGACCCGACCGACCTCGACGTCGAGGATGCGGCCTATCTCGGCGGGATGTCCGACGCGATCGGCGAGGGACGGCGACGACTCCTCGATCTGCTTCGCGAAGGCGAGGTGGAACACGCCGAGCGGCTGCTCGGGGTGATGGAGGAGATGTTCGGCGTCCTCGTGGCGATGGACTACCCGGACGCGATCACGATGAATCTCCGGCGCGCGACGGACGTCTCCCGCTCCCTGATCGAGAAGACCCGTGGCGACCTGTCGATCTCGGTTGTGCAGAAGGATCTCCGCGACGCGCTCGACCGCCACGCGGCCGAGCTCGGTCCGCGGACGCGCCCGGACGTGTGAGGGAGCTCTGCTACGCTGCCCGACGTCCCGGGGGTGTAGCTCAGCCCGGTAGAGCGCTGCCTTCGCACGGCAGAGGCCAGGGGT
>CBHFMJ010000164.1:0-6130 GCA_965994715.1 uncultured bacterium
GGAGCTCGCGAGCGAGCTCGAGGAGAAAGGGTACGAGGGCATCCGCGAGGAGCTCGGGATCGAGGACGGGGGAGAGGAGAAGCGATGAGCGCCAAGGAACAGCTCGACGCCGCGGCGAGCGTGCTGGATGTCGAGCGGATCCGGCGCGACTTCCCGATCCTGAAGCGAACGATCAACGGCCACCCGCTCGTCTACCTGGACTCGGCCGCCACGTCCCAGAAGCCTCGTCAGGTGATCGACGCCGTCTCCGACTTCTACGCGAACCACAACGCGAACGCTCACCGCGGGATCTACACGCTCGGTGAGGAGTCGACGGAGGCCTTCGAGGGCGCCCGCGCCAAGCTCGCCGGGTTCTTCGGCGCTCCGGACCCTCGCACGATCGTGCTCACTCGCGGGACCACCGAATCGCTGAACCTGGTGGCCCAGGGGTGGGGACGCAAGTTCCTGAAGGAGGGCGACGAGATCCTCCTCACCGACATGGAGCACCACTCGAACATCGTGCCCTGGCAGCTCACGGCGCAGGTGACCGGCGCGGTCCTCCGCTATCTCCCGCTGACCGACGACGGGCAGCTCGACCTCTCGGAGCTGGGATCGCTGCTGAACGAGCGGACCAAGATCCTGTCCGTGACGGGTATGTCCAACGCCCTGGGGACGATCACTCCGCTCGGCCAGCTCATCGAAGCCGCCCATGCGGTGGGTGCCGTCGTCGCGGTGGATGCCGCGCAGCTCGTGCCGCACAACGGGGTCTCCGTCAGCGAGCTCGACTGCGACTTCCTCGCGTTCAGCGGCCACAAGATGCTCGGCCCCACAGCCAGTGGCGGTCTGTACGCGAAGGCCGAGCTCCTCGACGCGATGGACCCGATGTTCGGCGGGGGAGAGATGATCCACGAGGTCTTCCACGACCACTCCACCTGGAAGGAGATCCCGTACAAGTTCGAGGCCGGGACGATGCAGATCGCGCAGCAGGTCGGCCTCGGCGTCGCGGTGGACTACCTCCAGGCCCTCGGCATGGATGCCGTCAGGGCGCACGAGGAGGAGATCACCCGCTACGCGCTCGACACGCTGTTCTCGGCAGGGGCCACGGTCTACGGGCCGAAGGACGCCGCCGCCCGTGGAGGCGCGGTGAGCTTCTGGTTCCGCGACGTCCACCCGCACGACCTGGCCACGGTGTTGGATGAGCAGGCCGTGGCGATCCGGGCGGGCCACCACTGCGCGCAGCTCGTGATGCGCCGGTTCGAGACGCCAGCGACGGCTCGGGCGTCGTTCTACGTGTACAACACGCGCGACGAGGTGGACATCCTCGTGGACGCGCTGGCGAAAGCGGAAGCATTCTTCAAGGACTAGCGTTCGGAGGGACCGTGGCGCTCGACGACATCTACAAGGAAACGATCCTCGATCACTACAAGAACCCTCGGAACAAGCGCGAGCTGCCCGGGGCGGCCGTGACGTGCACGAAGAACAACCCGCTCTGCGGCGACGAGATCACGGTCTCCGCCAACCTCGAGGACGGGAAGCTCCTGGAGGTCACGTTCGAGGGCGCGGGGTGCTCGATCAGTCAGTCGAGCGCCTCGATGATGACGGAGTCGGTGGGCGGCAAGACGGTCCAGGACGCGATGTCCCTCGCCGCGGACGTGCGCGGGATGCTGGCGGGCGAGGTCGAGCCCGACGAGGACGTCTTCGGCGACCTGGTCGCGCTGAAGGGCGTCGTGAAGTACCCGATCCGCATCAAGTGCGCGGTGCTGGCGTGGGACGTCCTCCAGGAAGCGGTCTCGGACGGCGGTGCGGCGAGCGGCGCCGCCGCCCACTGAGAGCTCGGCACCCCCCGACCGTCTACCCTGGCGCGCGTGCCGACGACGACACCGAGGCGAACGCGCTCACTGAAGCCCTCGCTCGACCGGTTCCGGCCCTCCTCCTTCGTGCAGTGATGAGACAGATCCTGCTTTCGACGTTCACGGCTGCCGCGCTGCTCCTGTTGCTGGGAGGGTCCGCCGCCGGGCAGGCCACGGGCGAGGTCATCCATTCCTACGTGGTCGAGATCCGGATCCTCGACGACGGCGACCTGGCGGTCACGGAGACGATCGAGTACGACTTCGGCCCCGAGCTCCGCCACGGCATCTTCCGCACGATCCCGACGAGGTTCCACCACGACGACGTCTACGACCGGGTGTACGCGATCCGGGACGTGGCGGTGGAGAGCCAGACCGCGCCGTCCGACGTGGAGGTCTCCGAGGAGGGCGGGTCGACGGTGATCCGAGTGGGCGATCCCGACGTCGAGATCTCCGGCCGGCACACGTACACCCTGTCCTACCGGGTGGAAGGTGCGCTCAATGCCTTCGACGAGCACGACGAGCTGTACTGGAACGCGATCGGCGACGAGTGGCAGGCGCCGATCGAGCGCGTTCGTGTGGTCGTCCGCACTCCCGCAGACGTGCAGCGGGTCGCGTGCTTCCAGGGTTGGGAGGGAGGCACGGACGTCTGTGGGAGCGCGGCGTACGACGGGCCGACCGCGAGGTTCTCGGCGGGACGAACCTTGCTCGCGTACGAGGGCCTCACGATCGTCGTCGCGATCCCGAAGGGTGCCGTGCCGGAGCCGAGCCCGATCCTCGAGGAGCGCTGGTCCGCCGGCCGAGCCTTCAGCCTCGACGGAACCAAGATCGCCGCCGCCATCGCCGTCGCAGGGCTCTTCGGCGGTCTGCTCGGCCGCCTGTGGTGGCGAGAGGGACGCGATCGCCGCTACATCGGGTCGCAGATCGACCAAGTGATGGGAAACCCGGGCGGCGAGAGCGAGCGGGTGCCGTTGGGTGAGGGGGACGCCGAGGCCCCCGTCGAGTTCGCGCCTCCGGAGAACGTTCGTCCGGGACAGATCGGGACCTTGCTCGACGAGCGCGCCAACGTGATCGACGTCACGGCGACGATCGTCGATCTCGCCGGGCGTGGGTTCCTCCTGATCCAGGAGATCCCGGACACGGGCCTCTTCTCCAAGACGGACTGGACCCTGATCCGTCTGGAGGGCGCGGAGAGCGAGCTCCTCGCGTACGAACGGAAGCTCCTTGACGGCCTCTTCCGGGAGGGGAACGAGGTGAAGGTCTCGGAGCTGAAGACGACGTTCTCGGAGCGGCTGCACGGCGTGGAGAGCGCCCTCTATTCGGACGCGATGCGCCAGAAGTGGTTCCGTGCCCGGCCCGATCGGGTCCGCCTCCGATGGGCGGGAGCCGGCGTGTTCCTGCTCGCCGCCGGGGCCGCGGCCACGTTCGTGCTCGCCCGCTGGACGCATTGGGGAATCGTCGGGGTCCCCGTGATCGTGGCCGGTCTCGCGCTCTCGCTGATGGCGAGGCAGATGCCGGCCCGCACGGCGAAGGGGACCGCGATGCTCCGCCGCATCCGCGGCTTCCGCCGGGTGATCGCCACAGCGGAGCAGCACATGGCCCGGTGGGCCGAGGAGGAGAACGTCTTCACCCGCTACCTGCCGTACGCGATCGTCTTCGGGCTCACGAAGAAGTGGGCGAAGGCGTTCGAGGATCTCGGGCTGCAGCCCGACACGTCGAGCTGGTACGTGGGCCCGCGGATGTTCACCGCGGCCGCGTTCGCGGACTCGATCGACGGCTTCGCGGTGACCACCGGCGGAACGCTCGCCTCGACGCCGGCATCCTCGGGCTCGAGCGGGTTCGGCGGTGGCGGCTCCTCCGGCGGAGGCGGCGGCGGCGGAGGCGGCGGCTCCTGGTGACGCCGGACGTGGTCTTCTCCGAAGACCCGCGCGACTTCCTCCGCCGCGACTGGAGCGACCTCGTTCGGCTCGATCCGGCAGGAACGATCTTCCACACGCCGGACTTCCTGAAGCTCTACTGGGAGGAGTTCGGCGAGGAGCCCGACCACCTGCTGCTCGCATTCGGCGAGGACGCCGGAACCCAGGTGGCGGCCGCGGCCTTCGAGCGGATCGACGACACCCTCCGGTTCCTCGGCGGGACGGAGGTGACGGACTATCTCGGTCCCGTGGGTCGCCCGGAGGTGGCGACGGCGTTCAGCGATCGCCTCTGGGCGGAGCTGCTCGACCGGGCCGACTGGCGCACGGCGGATCTCCGAGGCCTTCCAGAGGGCTCCGCGTGGCTGCCCGCGTTGCGCGATGCCGCCGTGGCGCACGGGCTCGCCGTCGACGAGACCGAGGACCAGAACGGGGTCGCGCCGTTCGTCGAGCTCCCTGCCACGTGGGACGGCTACCTCCAGCAGATCCCGTCGAAGCACCGCCACGAGATCCGACGGAAAGCGAAGAAGCTCGAAGCGGAGGCGGGCCCGTTCCGGATCGAGACCGCGACGAGCGGGACCCTTCTGCCGCTGCTCGACCGGTTCGTGGAGCTGCACCGGATGAGCGAGGGTCCCAAGGGCGTCTTCATGGTCCCCGGGATGGAGATCTTCTTCCGGCGGCTGGGGCAGGCGCTCTGCGAGCGAGGCATCTTCCGCCTGTCGTTCATCCGCGTGAACGGCGAGCTCGCCGCGGGCACGATCGGCTTCGTGTTCGAGGGGACGTACTCGCTGTACAACTCGGCGTTCGATCGGGGATGGCAGCGGCTCGCCCCAGGGATGGTCCTCGTGGCGGAGGACGTGCGCGAGGCGATCGAGCACGGGTGCGCGGTCTTCGACTTCCTGAAGGGGGACTACGCGTACAAGTACCGGTTCGGCGCCCAGAGGCGATCGGTGAACCGGCTGGTCGTCTCCCGTTAAGCCGGTCGAAGCCCCGCGGTCGCGAGCACCGAGCCGTCGGGCGCGCGGATCGTGAGTCCGCTCATGGAGTCGATGCTCCGGTCGGTGACCCACCAGACCGCCGCGTCTCCATCACCCTCGAACTCGATCGGCCCCGGGTCCCAGGTGGTTCCGTCGGAACGGGACACGAGGAGGGACCCCCGTCCGGTCAGGTGCGGCGTCCGCACGAAGACGACGACGAACGACTGGTCGTGGCTGGACTCGTAGGCCACGACGCTGCCCGCGACCGGCGTGTGGGTCGCCGGCTGGAGCGTGCCCACCTTGAAGCCGGTGCCGCCCAGCGTGGCCAGGACCGTGCGGTAGCTCGCGGCGTCTTTCGCCTCCTCACGTGCCCGTCCGAGCTGGATCAGTCCGAACGCGGCCGCGAGGATCGCGAGCGAGATCGAGGCGGCGACCGCGACCCGCCATCCGCGGGGTGCGGGCACGCGACCTCGCGTGGTCTTCTCGTCGGCCCACTCCTCGGACAACACCGTGATCACGCGGTCGTGCAGCCCGGACGGGACGGGTCGGTCCAACGTGGACCCGAACACGCGGAGACCGTCCTCCAGTGCGTCGAGCTCTCGTCGACAGGCACCGCACCCACGGAGATGTCTGCGGACGCCGAGCTCGTCGGGCTCGCCCGCGGCTCCCAGGACGAAGTCGGGGAGGTGTGGCCGGACGTCCTCACACGTCGTCACGGTCACCACCCCTGGCCGACTCGATGTCGGAAGCGAGGAGATCGCGGAGACGGAGCAGCGCGGCTCGGATCCGGGTCTTCGCCGTCCCCACCGGGATGCCCTCGAGGTCGGAGATCTCGGCGCTGGTCTTCCCACCGAGGTACGCCAGCTCCAACGCGGCCCGCTGCTCGGCCGGCAGCGACGACATGGCACGCCGGGCGCGGTCGGTCAGGTCGGCCGTCGCGGCGCGCTCGTCGGGACCGGGACCTTGGTCGACGTCGGTCGGACGCTCGGCGGACTCGAGCGTGCGGACCTCCAGCACGCGGCGCCGGATCGCGTCGATCGCGAGCGAACGCGCCATCAGCAGCACCCACGTCTCCAGCTTCCCCCGCGAGCGGTCGTACCGGTCGGCGTTCCGCCACAGCTTCACGAACGTGTCCTGGACGAGATCCTGCGCGGCGGCTTCGTTGCCGAGCATCACGAGCCCGAGCCCGTAGATCCGCCCCGCGAACCGCTGATAGAGGACGTCGGCCGCGCCGGCGTCGCGCGCCGCGAACGAGCGCATCAGGCGCTGGTCGGCGTCGCGCTCGGCGGGCGGCATCTCCGATAAACGGTACACAGGTTCCGTTCACGCAAGAGGTACGAGCGAGGGGCGGTGGCGGTTCCCTCAGACGAACGCGCGGATGTGGCGGAGGATCGTGGCGCCGAGCTGCGCGTCG
>CBHFMJ010000165.1:0-5951 GCA_965994715.1 uncultured bacterium
GCTCTCCCGGGGCATCCGGGCCGTCCACGATTTCCTGCCGGACGCGGCGCCGGCGCCGCTCCAGGAGGCGGGTGAGGTCGCCCTGCGCCTCCCCGGGGAGTACTACCGGCAGACCGCGGACGAGTACCGCGAGCGACGGGACCTGTGGATCGAGGCGCTCCGAGAGACGGGGTTCAAGGCCGAGCCGCCCGCGGGTGCCTACTACGTGATGGCGGACATCTCCGGCTTCGGGTTCCCGGACGACGTCCGGTTCGCGCGGCACATGGTTGAGGACGTCGGCGTCGCGGTGGTACCGGGTTCGTCCTTCTTCTCGCGGCCGGAGCTCGGCGCGCATCTGGTCCGCTTCGCGTTCTGCAAGAAGCTCGAGACGCTGGAAGTGGCGGGGGAGCGTCTGCGCGGACTGCACCCGCGCGCCGTGTAGCGCCGCCTTTTGAGGTTCTTCCCTGCTTGAGGCCCTCAGTGGATCTACGTACGTATCCCGTTTCGAGGGGTGCGTTTCTGAGAACGAGCGGTCCGCCGGCGCGGCCGTCGAGCGACCGGATCGCGGTGATCTTGGGACGGGCCATCCATTCCGGTCACGTGGCAGGGTCCGACACTCCACCCGGAGCCGATCGAGGTGTCCGCGCGCCTCGCCGAGGTGAGGATGAAGGTTTGGCGTTCGGGTCGATCCCGTCTGCAGGCACGACCGATGCGTACGTGTGGCGACGACGCGCTCCGCGCTCGATCTAGAGGCCGGCCCAGAAGCGGCCGGGAGCCAGGATGCCGGAAGGGTCGAACGCGGCCTTGAGCCGACCCTGGACCTCGAGGGCGGCGACCGGCGCGTCGCCGAGGCCGCCGGGACCGCGGATCACGGGTGCGATGCCTCCGGCCTCCGCGACGCGCGTCCGGAGCGACGCCAGACGGTCGCCGTTCGGGAGCCCGACCCAGGCGATCCCGACGCCCATCAGGGCGCGCCAGTCGTCCGCTCCGCTGAGGACGGCGTCGAGACGGGAGGGGGCGACGGCGACCTCCGCCACGATCGGCGCCGCCAGCGCTTCGGGCCCACCGACAGTCGCTCCCTCGTGGATCTCGACGTCACCGGCGGCCTCTCGGATCCTCGCCGTCTGCTCCTCGATCTCCTCGGGCCATCCCTCCAGCGCGATCTCGATCCGATCCGGCGTCGCCACCACGGCGGAGGGGAGCGGGACAGCGGCGAGCAGCGTCCGGCCGGCCTCCAGACCGCCCGTCGCCGACGCCACGAGCCGCCGCGCTTTCGGAAGCGGCCGCACCTTCACCGCGACCTGCACGATCGCGCCCAGCGTGCCGAGGGACCCCGTCGCGAGCCGGTGGAGGTCGTAGCCCTGCACGCTCTTGACGGTTCGCGCGCCGCTCCGCACGAGTCGACCTTCTCCCGTGACGAGCTCCAGCTCCACGACGCTGTCGCGGAGTGGGCCCATCCGGAGTCGGCGGGGCGAGGACGCGGCCGCCGCGATCGTGCCGCCGACCGTGGCGTCGTCGGGCGCGTCCGACGGCCATTCCTGTCCGCCCTCGGCGAGCACCTTCCTGAGGGCCCCGACGCCGATGCCGGCCTCCACGACGGCGAGCATCTCTTCGGGATCATGGGAGATCACCCGATCCAGGCCGGTCATCGCGAGCTCCTGATCGGCCTCAGACGGGTTCCCCTTGTCGGCGTGCGTCCGCCCACCCACGATCGCCACCAAAGACCGTCGCCCGCTCGCGGATCGGAGCGCACCGACGACCTCCTCCTTCGAGGAAGGGGTGATCAGATCCACGACCCCTCCGGGAGGTTCCTCACCGCATCGCCAACCCCGGCGGCATCGGCTCCGGCGGCCGCGACCGCGAAGTCCCCGCACCGAGCGCCGTCGGGCAGCACCTTCAGTGGATTCATCCGGCCCGAAGGATCGAATGCGCTGCGCACGCACGCCTGCGCCGTGAGGTCGTCCTCGCTGAACACGAGCGGCATGAAGTCCCGCTTCTCGAGGCCGATCCCGTGCTCGCCGGAGAGCGAGCCACCCGTATCGACGCAGAGGCGCACGATCTCCTCCGAGGTCCGCAGCACGCGTTCGAGCACTCCCGGCTCGCTCCTGTCGAAGGAGAGCAGCGGATGCAGGTTCCCGTCGCCGGCGTGGAACACGTTCGTGACCGTGATGGCCTCGCGACGGCAGATCGCGTAGACGCCGGTGAGGACCTCGACGAGCTTCGTGCGCGGCACGACGCAATCGTGGAGGTGGTAGTGCGGCGCGATCTGGGCGATCGCACCGAACGCCGACTTCCGCCCCTTCCACAGGAGCGCGCGTTCCTCGGGCGACTCGGCCACGCGGATCGTGCCCACCGCGTGTTCCCGCGCGGCGGCTCCCACCTCCCGCTCCTCCGCATCCACACCGGCGCGGACGCCGTCCACCTCGACGAGCAGCACGGCCGCGGCATCCGTCGGGTACCCGGCGTGGGCGAACGACTCCACGGCGCGGACGATCCCCTGGTCCATCATCTCCAACGCCGCGGGCACCACGCCGCGCGCGATGATGTCGGAGACCGTCGCCGCGCAGTCCTCGACCGTGGCGAAGTCCAGCAGCATCGTCGTGATCGCCGGTGGCTCCTGCGTCAGACGGACGCAGGCCGCCGTGACGAGTCCGACCGTGCCTTCGGAGCCGACGACCACGCCGCGAAGGTCGTAGCCAGCTGCCTCCGGCCCTTCCGAGCCGAGGCGCGTCACGGTCCCGTCCCCGAGCACGACGTCGAGCGCCAGGACGTGCGCGGACGTGACGCCGTACGCGAGGCAGTGGGGGCCGCCGGCGTTCGTCCCCACGTTGCCGCCGATCGACGACACCTGCTGCGAGGACGGGTCCGGCATGTACGTGAATCCCGTACCTCGGAGGGCGACGCCAAGATCGAGGTTGAACAGACCGGGCTCGACCCACGCCAGTCGGTCCTCGGGCCTGATCTCGAGGATGCGGTCCATCTTCGACGTGACGACCACGAGGGCGTCGCCGATCGGCGTGGACGCGCCCGCGAGCCCGGTGCCGCTTCCTCGAGGGACCACCGCGAGGTCGTGCATCGCGGCCGTGCGAACGCACGCGGCGACGTCGGCGGTGGAACGAGGGAAGACCACGAGACCGGCCGCGCCCTCGACCATCGACGCATCGCGTGCGTAGAGGCGGAGCGCCAAGGGGTCCGACAGCACCTCGTCGGGACCGAGCGCTTCCTCGAGCTCCCGTCGCGCCGCGTCCAGATCCGCCACGTCGTTAGGGTAGGCGGGGATGGCGACCTGGGCCGAGTTCGAGCTCGCCGAGCCGGAGCTGGCCGCGTTCGGGAAGGAACGGCTCGACGGGCAGGTCTGCTTCCACGCGACGCTCCGCACCGATGGATCGCCTCGGGTTCATCCGGTGGAGCCGTGGATCGCCGTCGGTCTCCTGCTCGTTCGGTTCCGAGGCCACAGCCCCAAGGTCGACGAGGTCCTCCGCGACGGTCGCTACGCGCTCCACTCGCCGATGGACAACCCGGACGGCGTGGGCGGCGAGTTCATGGTGCGGGGCTGGATGGAGCAGATCGGTGACACGCATCCGGCCGTAGAGCGGTTCGTCCACGATGCGTCGTATCCGCTCGCGTTCTACGCGATGTCCGTGGAGGAGGCCGTGGGGACCACCTACGAGGGGGAGGGAGCCGAGCCCGTCTACCGGCGGTGGCGTTCTCAGGCCACGCGGCCGGGGGAGCCGTCGGGCGCGGTGAAGTCGTAGCCCGCAGCGGCCCAGGCCTCCATCCCACCCTCGACGTTGGTGGCGTCGTAGCCCCGCGCCTGCAGCATCATCGAGGCGAGCTCGCTGCGGTTGCCGCTCCGGCAGATGACGGCGACGGGCTTCGCGAGGTCGAGGACGTCGGCTCCGACCCCGGCCATCACGTCGTTCAGGGGGATGTGGAGGGCGCCCGCGATCCTGCCCGCGTCCCACTCGTACTGCTCGCGACAGTCCACCAGCTGGATGTCGTCGAGCGACTCGTGGACACCCTCGACCGTGCTGAGATCTGCCATCGGACCGATGCTAGCAGTGGGTCCGGCGAAAGGTTCACCCGGTCAACGCACGTTCGAACGCCGCATGCGCGGTCCCGTCGAACAGCACGAAGCGCACCTCCCGCACGGACGTCTCGGCCGTTCGCACCGCCTCCACCGCGACGAGCGCAGCCCCGTCGACCGGGTAGCCGTAGACCCCGGTCGAGATCGCCGGGAACGCGACGAGGGCGGCCCCGAGCTCGTCGGCGACGCGGAGCGACTCCGTGTGGCAGCTCGACAAGAGCGTTGCGGGATCCTCCTCGCGCGCGTAGACCGGCCCGACCGTGTGGATCACCCACCGAGCCGGGAGATCGCCGCCGGTCGTCGCGACCGCACGACCGGTTGGGAGACCGTCCGGCCACTCGGTCGCGCGGATCCGTCGGCATGCCTCGAGGATCGAGGGGCCGCCGCGGCCATGGATCGCGCCGTCGACGCCGCCGCCGCCGAGCAAGGTCGCGTTCGCCGCGTTCACGATGGCGTCGACCCGTTGCTCCGTGATATCGCCCTCGACCAGAACGATGCGGGGCATGCGTCTATCGTAGGTCGATGATCGTCTGTCTCGCCGCGAACCCGTCCGTCGATCGGCTGTTCGAGGTCGAACGATTGGTCAAGGGCGATATCCACCGGCCGTCCGGGTTCATGCAGGTCGCGGGCGGCAAGGGGTTGAACGTCGCACGGGCGGCGCGGTCGCTCGGCGCCGACGTGTGTGCGGTCGCTCTGCTCCGAGGACACACGGGTCGGTGGTTGCAGGAATCGCTCGCCGCCGAGGGTGTGGAAGGCGAGTTCGTATGGACGCACGGGGAGAGCCGGTCCTCGCTCTCGGTCGCCGACCGCGAGACCGCCGGACTGACCGAGTTCTATGAGCACGGCGCCGTCGCACCGGACGCCGCGTGGGTCGAGCTCACGCACGCCGCCGCGACGCGGTGGGAACGCGGTTGCTGGCTCACGATCTCGGGCTCCTTGCCGCGGGGCGCGCCCGACGAGGGCTATCGGGACCTGATCGAGGAAGCGCGCCGCGGCGGTGTCCGCGTCGCGTTGGATTCGGAAGGGGAGCGCCTGCGCCTCGCCCTCACCGCGGAGCCGGACATCGTGAAGGTGAACGTCGCGGAGGCGGGAGAGCTCCTCGGCGTGCCGACGGCGCGCCGGGACGACTCCCTCGCAGCTGCTACCAAGATCCGCAACATGGCGGGTGGCGACGGCCACGCCGGCATCGTCACGCGAGGAGCGGAGGGCGTGTTGCTGGCGGCGCCGGACGGCACGCTCTACGAAGGGGTCCTGTACGTGCGCGGCCGCTATCCCGTGGGAAGCGGCGACGCGTTCCTCGCCGGACTGATCACCGCGCTCGAGCGGGGGAGCGATTGGGAGGAGGCGCTCCGAGTCGCGCTCGGGGCGGGAGCGGCCAACGCCGAGCTCGCGGGCGCTGCCCGGATCGATCCGTCGCGCGCCGCGGCCCTCGCGAGGCAGGCGGACGTCCATCTCCTCTAGCCCGGTCCGCGTCGAACCGTTCGTCGAGGACGACTGGGTCGCGTTCCGCGAGATCCGGCTGCGGTCGTTGCTCGACAGCCCCGACGCGTTCGGCTCGACCTACGGCGAGGGAATCCTCGAGTCCGAACCCGCGTGGCGAGGCTGGGCCGCGGGGCGATGGCGGGACGGGACCGCGGCCGCGCTGGCGGGCCGGGATCCGATGGGAGCCGGCGTCAGGACGGCGACGGGCGCGGAGTTCGAGGCCGAGCCCGGCGTGGCGCATCTGTGCGCGACGCGGGCGTGCGCTCGTCGACGCGGTCCGTCGCCTGGGCCCGCGGCCGCGGATGCGGCCGCCTCGTGCTCTCCGTCACCGAGACGACCCGACGCGCGGCGACCGCTCCGCGACGGCTCCGACCTCGACGTGTTGATCTTCGCGATGACGCTC
>CBHFMJ010000166.1:0-5906 GCA_965994715.1 uncultured bacterium
GATCGAGCGGAGCCGGGCCGACTACATGGGGATGCTCGCCACGGTGATGAACTCGCTGGCGCTGCAGGACTCGCTCGAGAAGCTGCACGTACCCACACGGGTGCAGACTGCGATCCAGATGACGCAGCTCGCCGAGCCCTTCATCCCTCTGCGCGCGCGACGTCACCTCGAGAAGGGGCGCGTGGTGATCTTCGCAGCCGGTCTGGGCGTGCCGTACTTCTCCACCGATACCTGCGCTGCGCAACGAGCGCTCGAGATCGGTGCCAACGCGCTCCTGAAGGGAACGAAGGTGGACGGCGTGTACACGGCCGACCCCAACCTCGTCCCGGGGGCTTCGCGCCTGGCGGAGGTCGGTTACGTCGACATCCTCCGCGAGGGCTACCAGGTGATGGACGCCACGGCGATCTCGCTCTGCATGGAGAACGACCTGCCGATCATCGTCTTCGATCTCTGGGAAGAGGGGAACATCCGGCGCGTGGTGATGGGTGAGACCGTGGGTTCGCTGGTCCATGGAGGGACGAGATGACGATCGATTCGTCCCTCAAGGAGGCGGATCACAAGATGGAGCAGGCGCTCGCCCATCTCCGGGAGGATCTCTCCTCGGTCCGGACAGGCCGGGCCTCGGGATCCGTGCTCAGCCGGATCACCGTCGAGTACTACGGAACGCCCGTCCCGCTGAATCAGCTCGCCTCCGTGAACGTGCCCGAACCCCGCCTACTCGTCGTCCAGCCGTTCGACAAGAACTCGATCTCACAGATCGAGAAGGCGATCCAGCAGAGCGACCTCGGGATCACGCCGTCGAACGACGGGCAGGTGATCCGGCTGGCGTTTCCTCCGCTCACGGAGGAGCGGCGGAAGGACCTCGTGAAACAGGTCCATCATCGAACCGAGGAAGGTCGTGTCGCGGTCCGCAACGTCCGCCGGCACACGAAGGATGATATGGAGAAGCTTGAGCGGGAGCACTCCATCTCGGAAGATGAGCTCACGAGGGGAGAGAAGGAGCTCCAGAAGCTGACGGACCGATACGTGGCATCGATCGACGAGGTACAGCGCCACAAGGAATCTGAGCTCATGGAGGTCTAGTGCCCGACGACGAGCGTGAGAGCGACGACCTGTTCGAGGATCTCGACAAGTTCTTCGCCCCGATCAAGGACGTCGATTGGGACGAGCGGGAGGGAACCCCAGCCACGGTGGCCTCGCCGGGTCCGGTGGTATCCGAGGAAGAGCACGTCACGGTGCGGAGCGAGCCTGAGCAGGTCGTCTCGGTGCCGGCGGCGGACGATGAGACGCCCGCATCCGTCTTCGATGACGAGGATGATGACGACGACGACGCGGACTGGTACGACACGGCCTCGCTCGAGCCGGTGGGGCAGGCCCTGGGGGGTTCCGTCGGCAGCGACGACGACGCGGGCGAGATGTCGAAGGGTGGCCCCGCGGTGATGGGCGCCGACGAGGACCAGGCAGATCTGTTCGCACCACCCGCCGCCGCCGATGACGACTGGCCCGCTGACGAGGTCGAGGACCAGCAGACGGCACATCCCTCCGACGCGGAGCTCGAGGAGGCAGCGGCGCACTTCGCGGACTCGCTCGGCGATGAGGGCACCGCATCCGCACCTCGCGTCGTCCAGATCGACGAGGAGAACGCGACCGACCTCATGGAGGAGCTCGGCGCCGAGCCCTATCCGCCGGACGAGCAGGAGGATGTCTTCGCCGCGATGGCCGAAGAGGATCCGTCGCGAACGATCGTGGTCGGTGGGGAAGGCCTCGGCGGGCCGAGCTGGCAAGAGCCGGCAGCGGTCGAGGTCGGGGCTGACCTTGACCGGCGCGGTGCCGAGCGAGACATGCCGGCCGCGTTCCTCACCGGGATCGTCCTGGCCGGCGTCGCGGTGGTCGCGCTCCTGATCGGCGAAGGGGTCTTCGCGATCGTCGCGGCCGTCGTGGCACTCGTGGCGCAGGGTGAGCTGTACGGGGTGATGGTGAAGCACCACCGGCAACCGGCCACCGCCGTGGGTCTGGTGAGCGGTGCGCTCGTCCTCGCGGGTGCGTACTACCACGGTGAGGCGGGGCTGACCTCGATGGTGTCCCTGGGCTTGCTGGCCACGTTCCTGTGGTACCTCACCGTTCCTGCTCCCCACCGGAAGGACCTGGTGGGCAACATCGGTCTCACGATGCTCGGTCTGGTGTGGATCCCCGCCCTCGCGGGTTCGGTGCTGATCATCCTCACCACGTTCGGCGCCGAGGTCGTGGTGGCGGTGATCGCGCTCACGTTCGTCTTCGACACGGCGGCCTTCTTGATCGGCTCCGTCTGGGGCGGATCGTTCGTCCAACGGCCGCTCGCGCCCGCGACGAGCCCGAAGAAGTCGATCGAAGGGCTCGTCGGTGCGTCGCTGATCACCGTGATCGTCTCGATGGCGTTCATCACCTCGTTCGTCGACGTCGCCCCGGAGATCTTCTCCGGGGCGCGCGTGAACGCGGCGTTGCTGGGCATCGTCGTCTCGCTGGCGGCGACGTTCGGGGACCTCGCGGAGTCATTGATCAAGCGCGACGTCGGTGTGAAGGACATGGGGAGCGTTCTCCCCGGACACGGGGGGGTCCTCGACCGGATCGATTCGCTGCTCTTCGTGGCGCCGGCCGCCCTGCTCCTGCTGCGGGTCATCGCCTTCTAGCGACCCGTTCGGGGATCGTGACGTTCTCGTCCGCTTGCTCCTTGTTCCCTTGCGCACGGGGGTAGTCTGTTCCCATGCGGAGCGTCACCATCCTCGGATCGACGGGCTCGGTCGGGACCCAAGCGCTGGATGTGGTCCGTCGCAATCCCGAGCGGTTCAAGGTCATCGGCTTGTCCGCGGCGGGGACGAATCAGGAGCTCCTCGCCGGTCAGATCCGCGAGTTCCTTCCGCCGGTCGTCGGGATCGCCGATGAGGCGGCGGCGGAGGAGGTCCGGACGCACCTCGGCTCGATCCGGGGTGTGGACTTCGTCGTCGGGCCCGACGCGGCCGAGCGCCTGGCATCGGAGGCCGAAGCGGACATCGTGCTGAACGCGCTCGTGGGCTCGTCGGGACTGGGTCCTACGCTCGCCGCGCTCCAGAGCGGGAAGACGCTGGCCCTCGCCAACAAGGAATCGCTCGTCGTCGGCGGCGAGCTGGTCATGGACCTGATCAAGGGTGAGCCGGAGCGGCTCCTGCCCGTCGACTCCGAGCACGCGGCGCTCGCGATGGCGCTCCGCGGTGAGCGCCGGGAAGACCTCAAGCGCGTCGTGCTCACGGGCTCGGGCGGCCCGTTCCGCGGGTGGACCGCCACGGAGCTGGCCAAGGCCTCGATGAAGGAAGCCCTCCAGCACCCCGTCTGGTCGATGGGGCCCAAGATCACGATCGATTCCGCCACGCTCATGAACAAGGGCCTCGAGGTGATCGAGGCGCACTACCTCTTCGGCCTGGAGTATTCGCAGATCCACGTGCTCATCCACCCGGAAGGCCTCGTCCACGCGATCGCCGAGTTCCGCGACGGCTCGATGCGAGCCGAGATGGCGACGGCGGATATGCGGCTGCCGATCCAGCTCGCACTGGCGTGGCCGGAGCGGCTGCCGACGGGCATCGCGTCGCTCCCTCTCACGGAGTCGCCGCTCACGTTCGAGCCCGTCGATCACGAGGCCTTCCCGGCCGTGGACCTCGCCTATCGGGTGGGGGGGCTGGGACTCACGTTCCCCGCGGTGATGAACGCCGCGAACGAGGTGGCGGTGATGGCCTTCCTCGAGGGGAAGATCCCGCTGCCTCGCATCGTGGAGATCGTTCAGACCATCGTCGACGAACACGAACCACCCTCGGTCGTCTCGGTCGTGCACATCGAGCGCGCGGACATCTGGGCCCGTCGCCGCACGGCGGAGATCATCGAGGCTCGCTAGGTGGGCGGCCCGCTCGCGATCGTCGGATTCCTCGCGCTCATCCTGCTCGTCGTGATCCCGATCCACGAGCTCGGCCACCTCTTGGTCGCGAGACGGTTCGGGTTCAAGATCCAGGAGTACTTCGTCGGCTTCGGGTCGAAGCTCTGGTCGATCAAGCGCGGCGAGACGGAGTACGGCATCAAGGCGATCCCGGCCGGCGGCTACGTGAAGATAGCCGGGATGAACCCGTACGAGACCGTTCCGGCCCAAGATGTCGCGCGGGCGTACGGGGCGAAGCCGATCTGGCAACGCGCCCTGGTGATCCTGGCCGGTCCGTTGTCGCATGTGCTCGTCGGCGGGCTCCTGTACCTGACCGTGTTCCTCACGTACGGGGATCCGAACACCGAGCTCGTGGTGGTTGGCGAGGTCGCCCCGACGCTCGACGGGAGCCCCTCGCCCGCGCTCGTAGCGGGGCTGCAGGTCGGCGATGTCGTGACCCGCGTCGGCGCCCTCGAGGGTCCGACGCCCGATTCCCTCGGCCGCTACGTCCCCCGATACGCGGAGGACCGTCCCGGCGAGCCGCTCACGTACGTGATCGCGCGCGACGGCCGTTCCCTCACCCTGGAGATCGTCCCGCGTCTCGTCACGGAGGACGAGGTCACGAGGGGAAGGATCGGGTTCACGCTCGGCGCCGAGGACCTGTCGATCCCCGGGTCGGTGGTGGAGTCGGGGGAGTGGGTGGGGAGAGCCGCATGGAACAGCGTGACGACCATCCCGAAGGTCTTCACCGTGGGCGTCGGTCGCACGTTCTCGGTACTGTTCACCGACGAGCCGCGACGCGACGACGACGTCACGAGCCTGGTGGGCGTCAGCCGGCAGATCGGCGGCGCCGGCGAGCGTGGGGACTGGGCATTGTTCCTGAACTTCGCGGCGTACGTCACGATCTTCATCGGCGTGGTGAACCTGATCCCGCTCCCGCCGCTGGACGGCGGTCACCTGATGCTTCTGGCGTGGGAGAAGGTGACGGGCCGGCAAGCCGACTACCGCAAGCTCGTTCCGGTCTCAGCGGCGGTCATCGTCTTCCTCTCGGTCTTCGCGATCGCGACGGTCTTCCTCGACATCACGGAGCCGCTCCCGCTCATCTAGGGTCGCGCCGCTCCTCCGTGAGGACGAAGGGTTCCCTCACCACGATTTCTCCATGCCGCGGAGGCGCTGTGGGCTGGGTGGCGTGGATACGATGACGTCGTGGCTGCCCAGACCGTGCTCGTCGTCGAGGACGAGGACGCGATCGCCGAAGCCGTTCGGGCCCGTCTCCGGAGCGAGGGATATCACGTCGTCGTCGCCTCCGACGGTCCCGAGGCCCTTCGTCGACACGCCGAGACCCGTCCCGACCTCGTCGTCCTCGACCTGATGCTTCCGGGGATGGACGGTCTCGAGGTCTGCACGCGGATCCAGCGGAACGGCTGGACCCCGGTGCTGATGCTCACCGCGAAGACCGAGGAGGCGGACAAGGTGGCCGGGTTCGCGGTCGGCGCCGACGACTACCTGACCAAGCCGTTCAGCCTCCGAGAGCTGACCGTCCGCGTCCAGGCGATCCTCCGCCGGCGGGAGCGGATCGAGAGCTCGTCGAACGGAGAGCCGATCGAGCACGAGGGACTGATGGTCGACGCCAAGCGGCGACGCGTGGAAGTGGACGGGTCGGAGATCCCGCTCACGCCGTTGGAGTTCGAGATCCTCCTCACGCTCGCTCGGGAACCCGGTGTCGTCCTGTCCCGCGATCAGCTGATGGACCGGATCTGGGGGTACCGGGACCACGCCGGCGGGCGGGTCGTGGACTCGCACGTGGCGCGCCTCCGGCGCAAACTCGGGGAGGACGGCAACGACCCGCGGTTCATCCGAACCGTCCACGGCGTCGGGTACGCGTTCAAGGAGTGACGATGGCGACGCGCCCGTTGGACCGGCTCACGTCGAGGCGCGCGCACCACCGAGGGGCCGGGGGGGGCGCCGGGGGGGGGGGGGTGGGGGTGAG
>CBHFMJ010000167.1:0-5901 GCA_965994715.1 uncultured bacterium
CGTCCGCGAGCGGCCCGGAGAGGCCGCGCGAGCGGCGAACCTCGTGGTCGGCGTGGTGGCGACGGCGGGCGATCGTCGCGATGACGACATTCGTGAGCTCGGCCGCGTGGCCGCCCGGCACTTCGACGTCGTGATCGTGCGGGAGGACAAGAACCCGCGTGGACGGGAGCGGGGCGAGACCGCGGAGCTCATCGTCGAGGGCGTCCGCGACGCGATCGCCTCCGGCCGGGCGCGGGCGGGCACGGTCGAGATGGTGCTCGACGAGATGGACGCGGCCCGGCGGGCGCTGGACCGGGGCCGCCCGGGCGACACGATCGTCCTGTGCGTCGACTACGCCACCGAGGTCTACAAGGAGCTGGAGAAGCGGCGGGGGAGCGCGACGCCCGCGGCGCTACGCGCCTCCGAGGGCGGCCTGATCGAGGCGGTGGGCGGCGACGCCGACCTCATCGATCTCTCGTCCGTGCCCCGGTAGTGGACCTCCGTCGGATCGCCGAGGAGCTCCGCGCACGCCGCGACGAGCTCGCGTCCGAGCTCGGCGTCGTCACGACGATCGACCGTGATCCGCACGCCACCGTGTCCTTCGGCAAACGGGTCGGGGACGGAACGACCGAAGCGGTCGACCGGCTGAACCGCGTCGGGACGGCGCGAGAGCTCGAGGCGATGCTGCAGGACGTGGATCGGGCCCTCGCGAAGGTCGAGGACGGGACCTACGGGATCTGCGACCGATGCGGCCGGCTGATCCCCGAGGAGCGCCTCGAAGCCCGACCGTGGTCGGTCCTCTGCGTCGGCTGCGCCTCGCGGAACGCGTAGGTCGACGTGAAGCAGGCAGGTGTGGCGTGATCGACGCGGCGGAGGTTCCGGCGGCGATCGCGGCCCGGGCGCCGCGGGCCGGCGTGTTCCTGGATCTGGACGGGACGCTCGCGCCGATCGTTCCACGGCCTGAGCTGTCCGAAGTCCTTCCCGAGATCCCCGAGGTGCTCGCCCAACTCGCACGCCGCCTCGATGCGGTGGCGGTGATCTCGGGGCGTCCCTCCGATCAGGTCCGCGAGCTGCTCGACGTGGAGGGGGTCGAGATCGTCGGGACCCATGGGCTCGAGGACGTTCGAGCGATGGCCGAGGAGATCCTCGACGAGATCCGGGCCGTCGCGGCGGCCGTCGGCGCCTGGGTCGAGCCGAAGGGCGCCGCCGCCGCCGTGCACTTCCGCGCGCTCGAGGACCCGGAGGCCGCCGAGTCGGCATCGTCCGGGCGTCTCGCCGTGATCGCGGCGACGTACGACCTCGAAGTGGTCCCGGGGAAGCGGATCCTCGAGCTGGCGCCGGCGGGGCGGCCGAGGAAGGGCGGGGCGGTGGAGCGGATCGCGACGGACCGGGAGCTCGCCGCGGTGCTGTTCGCGGGCGATGACGTCGGAGACCTCGATGCCTTCGCCGGGCTCGACCGTCTGAGAACGCGCGGACTGTGGACCTGCGCGATCGCTGCCGGAGGGCGTGAGACCCCCGCCGAGGTCCTGGCGGCTGCGGACCTGGTCCTCGAGGGCCCGAGCGGCGTGGCGGCGCTGCTCTCCTCGATCGCCGCCGAGCTGGAGCGCCCGACTCCCGGGCCCTAGGGACTCGGCGGCCGGACCTCGTCGATCGCCCGGAGCTGGCTGGCGAGCCACGTGGCCGGCGTGTGCGCGAGCGCCGAACGCTGGAGGCCGCGAGCCCGGCGCGTGCGCTCCTCCTCGGGCATCAGGAGCGCCTCGTTGATCGCATCCGCGGTCTCGGAGAGGTCGAACGGATTGATCGCCAGCGAGTGCCGTCCGAGCCGCCCGAACGCGCCCGCGTTCCGGGACAGGATCAGCGCGCCGCCGCTCGTGTTGACCACCGGCCCCTCCATCGCCACGAGGTTCATGCCGTCGTGGACGGGGTTGACGAGCATCGCGTCGTAGCGGTCGTACGCGGCGACGGCGTAGGTGAAGTCCTCCTGCACTTTCAGGACGATCGGCGTCCAGTCCTCTTTCCCGTACGTGGCGTTGATCCGATCGGCCGTCGCGCGACAGTCGGCGGCGTAGTCGCGATAGGCCGGGACCTCTTCGCGCGAAGGGCTCAACAGGGCGAGGAATACCACGTCGCCGCGCCACTCCGGATGTTTCTGCAGGAGGAGCTCGAACGCGAGGAAACCGCGGAGGATGTTCTTCGACGGCTCGAGCCGATCGACGCGGAGCAGGAGCTTCCGGTCACCCCGGATCTTCTCCACCTGCGTGCGCAGGCGCTTCGCGCGGGCGGTGGCGGCCGCCTCCTGGATCTCCTGCGCGCCCACGGCGACGGGGAAGGACCGGATCTGCACCTGCCTGCCGTCCACCTCGGCGCGGTGCGCGCGGATGTCGACGTGGACGTCCTCGAGCTCGCGCGCGGACAGGAGGAAGTTCTCGCCCCACTGGCGGCCCTGGAACCCCACGACGTCGGCGCCGAGCATCCCGCGCAGGATCGATTGCCGCATGTCGACCGGGAGCGTACGGAGGTAGGTCCGCCCGGCGAACGGCGTGTGCGAGAAGTGCAGGATGCGCGCGTCCGGGACGATCTCCCTGAGGAACCGCGGCACGAGCGTCAGGTGGTAGTCCTGGATCAGGAAGATCGGATCGTGCTTCGCTTCCACGGACAGGGCACGGGCGAACGCCCGGTTCGCCTCCACGTAGTCGGCCCAGTCGTGCTCCGTCCGTTCGTCGAACGTCGGCGTCCTCGCGATGTCCCACAGGTAGTGGTGCGCGAACCACAGGATCCCGTTCGCGATCCCGTTGTAGTACCCGTCGTAGCGCTCCTCCGGGATGTCGACGTAGCGGACGCGCTGTGCGGCACCCTCCAACTTGCGACCTCGCGGCGCCACCTCCCGGTCGCCCTCGGTGACGGCGGCGGCGACCCAGGTGGCGTCGTCCCTCTCGAGGACCCCGCCCAGCACCGTCACGAGGCCGCCGGAGCCACGATGGGCGACGAGCTTTCCTTCCTCGTCACGCTCGAAGCGAACGGGCCCGCGGTTGGACGCCACGACGAGCGAGGATTCCATCGCGGAGTGCGGGGTGGTGACCATGCCCCTCCATCCTCCCAGGCTCGCCCCCGGTCTCCTCGAAGGGCAACCTCAGGTGGCGGGTGGCCGGCCGGCCGATGCCCGAACGAGGCGACGGACGTCCGCGGGGCCCAAGAGCTTCGCATCGCGAGTGCGGAGCCATCGGAATGCTTGCGCCCGTTGCGCGAGGGCGGTGATCCCGACCACGTCGCCGGGCGAGGATGCCGCCAGCATCCCCCGAAGGGCGCGCAGCTCGTCCACGTAGACGGGGACGTCGTGCTTGCCGGCTCGCGCGGCGCCCTGCCGGAGCTGCGCGATCACGTCCTCGCGCGGCCGGCCCCGGAGGTACTTCTTCAGCTCGGCGATCGCGAGATGGTCCGAGCCGAGGGCCGCGCGTACCGCGAACCCCTGCAGGATGTCATCCGTCCGGTCGCCGGCCGTGCCGATCGCGAGCCAGATCTCCCGGTCCGGCGGCCTGAGGCCCTGGAGGATCTCGACGAGTCCGTCCATCCCGGCCTCGTTGTGGGCGTAGTCGAGGACGAGCAGTCGCCGATCGAGCCGGAACAGGTTCGTCCGGCCCGGGTTCTTCTGCGGATCGAGGACGAACGTCCGGAGCCCTTTCGCCACGGCTCGCGGGGAGAGTCCCGCCCCCAGCGCGGCAGCCGCCGCGGCGAGCGCGTTCTGCGTGTACATCCGGGAAAGGCCGGCGAGCGTCACCGGCACGCGGTCGAGCTCGACCAGCGGGTGGACGATCGAGTCCTCCATCCAGGCGATCGTGCCGTCGAGGACGCTGATCGCACGGCCGCCGCCGCCCAGCGTCTCGCGGATCGCCGGATGACGGGGGTCCAGCGAGAAGAGCCAGGGCCGACCGCTCGCGGTGCGCCGCATCGCCAGCACCCGGGGGTCGTCCGCGTTCAGGACGACCCACCCATCGGGCCGCGTGATCCTGGTGACCGTCGCCTTGACCTCCGCGAGCTGGTCGACCGTGGAGATGCCGTGGAGGTGGAGGTGGTCCGCGGACACGTTCGTCACCACCGCGACGTCGTTATGCGCGACGCCGATCCCGCGGAGGAGGATGCCTCCGCGGGCGGTCTCGAGCACGGCGACGTCGGGATGCTGCGCGAGGGCCGTCGCGGCCCCGGCGAACCCCGAGTAATCGCCCTTCTTCACCAACCGATCGTTCCGGTACACGCCGTCCGTCGAGGAGAACGCCACACGTTTGCCGGCGGTCATCACCATGTGGGCGATCAGCCGGGTGGTGGTGGTCTTCCCGTTCGTGCCGCTCACCTGGATCACCGGGACGTCCGGGTCCGGGACCGTTGGCGGCTGTCCCGGCTCGGCGGCCGCCACCGCGCGGCCGAGCTCCGCGATGACGCGCGTGGGAGATCGTGTGAGCAGAGCGCCCATGCCGGTCGTGACCGCCTCGGCGAGTGCCTCGGCCGCTCCTCGTCGTCGCCACGGGAACGCGATGACCACGTGCCCGAACTCGGGGCCCGTCCGCCCGCGCACGGCGAGCCGGCCCGTGCCCACGGCCTCCGCGATGCGCCTCGTCAGCTGCACCGCGATCCGCGCGGTCGCACGCAGCCGCTGGTCGCTCCCGGCGGTGCCTGGCTCGAGCCGTGGGATGCCCACCTGGTCCGCGACCTTCCGAACGCGATCGTCCCCCGCACGGAGCCACCCCCCCACCTCGAGCATCAGCTTCACCGCGGGGCGGGGGAAGTAGAGGTTGGGGCCTTCCAGGACACGCAGCTCGGTGGTGCGGACGGCCTCGGCCACGGCCTATCCGGCCGTCGGCTCGGCGACCAGATCGATCTCGGCGGCGAGCGCCACGTCCTTCTCGGTCACGCCCCCGGCGTCATGGGTGGACAGCGACAGGTAGACGCGGTTGTAGTGGATCTCGATGTCGGGATGGTGTCCCGCGGTCTCGGCGAGGTCGGCCACGCGGTTCACGAACGCGATAGCCGACCGGAAACCGGGGAACGTGAACTCGCGATGGATCGCGTTCGAGAGCGAGGCCCAGCCTTCCCTCTCGTCGAGGAAGACCTTGAGCTCCGCCTCGGTCAGCTTCGCCATCCGGCGCAGCGTACGTCAGGTGGCATGGGGTGCGCGAGCCCGCCGCAACTCCGGGTAGAGGCGGGCGACGAGCACGGCACCGACGATGCACGCGATCCCCCCCGAGACGATGCTGAACGTCGGGGAGGCCAGCCCCGCCACCACCCCCGCCTCGACGTCTCCGAGACGGGGGCCGCCGGTCACGACCAGGATGTGGATCCCGAAGAGCCTTCCTCGCAATCGATCGGGAGCCGACACCTGGAGGATCGTGGTGCGGAAGATCGCGCTGATCACGTCGGCCCATCCGGCGAGCGCGAGCATCGCCAGTCCGAGCCAGAACGTGCCCGACAACCCGAACGCGGCTATCGCTACCCCCCATGCGGCCACCGAGACGATCACCGCGAGTCCCTGGCGATGGACCCGCCCGGTCCAGCCGCTGGTCAGCGCCCCGAGGAGCGCGCCGACCGCCAGGGCCGCGAACAGCAGTCCGATCGCTTTCGGCGAGCGGTCGAACTGATCCACGATGATGAACGGGAACAGCACCCGCGGCAGGCCGAAGATCATCGCGATCAGGTCGATCACGAACGTCGCCATGATCAACCGGTGCTTCCGCGCGAACCGGAACCCCTCGCGGATCGCGCGGAAGCCGGTGTCGGCGTGATCCTCCCGCACCGGTGGCATCGGTCGCAGGAGCGAGGCGGCGACGAACATGCATCCGATCGAGGCGAGGTCGATCGCTTACGCGACGGTCACGTCCCACCACACGATCACGAGCCAGGCGAGCAGGGGGCCTATCAGCGCGGCCGTTTTCC
>CBHFMJ010000168.1:0-5838 GCA_965994715.1 uncultured bacterium
CGGCTCGCAGGCGGTCCCCGTCCCCTGATCGGATTGTCACGAGAAAGCGCAGACGAGGTCCCGTGCCGAGTCACCTCACTTCTTGACGGACCTGCGATTTCCAAGTAGGGTCGCTACCTCCACATGAGCTAGATATGGTAATAACGTTCAAGTGGAGCCTTAGGGTTTGCAGCTGAGCACGGCACCACTGCAGCAGACGCAACACCGAGCCAGCACTCGAGAACGAGCATCCCGAGTACGCGGGCCGGGGCCCGGGAGGGATTCGGATGATGGACGCTCCGCAGAACTACCTCGCCGTGATCAAGGTCGTCGGGATCGGCGGGGGCGGCGTGAACGCCGTGAACCGGATGATCGAGGCGGGCCTCCGGGGCGTGGAGTTCACCGCCGTCAACACGGACGCGCAGACCCTGCTGATGTCGGATGCCGAGGTGAAGCTCGACATCGGCCGGGAGACCACGCGGGGGCTCGGTGCGGGGTCCGACCCCGATGTCGGGCGGCGTGCCGCGGAGGAGCACGCCGACGAGATCGAGGAGATCATCAAGGGTGCCGACATGGTCTTCATCACCGCCGGCGAGGGCGGCGGGACCGGGACCGGTGGCGCGCCGACCGTCGCGGAGGTCGCGCGGAACCTGGGCGCCCTCACGATCGGCGTCGTGACCCGGCCGTTCGGGTTCGAGGGCCGCAAGCGCGCGACCCAGGCCGACCTCGGGATCACGGAGCTGAAGAAGGCCGTCGACACACTCATCGTCGTGCCCAACGATCGGCTGCTGCAGGTCGCCGACGCCAACATGCCGATGATCGACGCGTTCCGGATGGCGGACCAGGTCCTGTATCAGGGTGTCGACGGCATCACGTCGCTGATCACGACGCCCGGGCTCATCAACCTCGACTTCGCCGACGTCAAGTCGATCATGGCCGGGGCGGGATCGGCGTTGATGGGGATCGGCCTCGGATCGGGCCAGGACCGTGCCACGGAAGCGGCGAAGGCGGCGATCAGCTCGCCGCTCCTCGAGTCCTCGATCGACGGTGCGAAGGGTGTGCTCCTCTCGATCGCCGGTCCGACCGACCTGACCCTGCACGAGGTCAACGCGGCGGCCGACGCGATCACGCGGGTGGCCCACCCGGACGCCAACATCATCTTCGGAGCGGTCGTCGATGACGCCCTCGGCGAGGAGGTCCGCGTCACCGTCGTGGCCGCGGGCTTCGACAAGGTGACGGCCGTCTCCGATAGTCGCTTCGAGAGCCGCCTCTCGCGGCTGCTCGAGGAGCCCGGTGAGCAGACCGAGGAGGAGGAACCGCTCCCGTCGATCCTGGCCGAGGACGACGAGGACCGGGTCTTCACGAACGGCGAGCAGTCCCCACCGGTCAGTTTCGACGCGCAGGAGGATCTGGACATCCCGGACTTCCTGAAGAGCTGAACGTCGACCCCGCGCGGCCCCTCGTCCGGGGCGGGGAGGTCCGAGTGAAGGAGGCGCCCTTCCCCCGCCTCCTCTCGGAGGATCTCTCCGCCCCGTTCGTGTTCCGGGGCCGGACGCCCGGAGGCCTCGATGCTCGATCGTGACGTGGTTCGCAGCAACGTCGACGAGGTGCGATCGCGGATCGCGGAGGCCGCGGATCGCTCGGGGCGGGATCCCGCGGACGTCACGCTCGTCGCCGCGACGAAGACCGTCAAGGTCGAGCGGATCCGTTGGGCCGTCGACGCCGGCGTCCGCGCGATCGGGGAGAACTACGTGTCGGACCTCCGGCGGAAACGCCAGGAGATCGCGGGGGTCGCCTGGCACTTCATCGGGACCCTCCAGTCGGGCACCGCATCGCAGGTCGCCGATCACGCCGACGTCGTGGAATCGGTCGCGGGAGAGCGCGCCGCGAGACGTCTCGCCGGTCGCGCCGCGCGCTCCGGTCGGACGCTCGACGTGTTGATCGAGGTGGACCTCACGGAGGGCCGGGCGGGCGTGCGACCCGACGACCTGCCCGCCTTCGCGGATCTCGTCGCGTCGCTCGGGGGCGTGCGCTTGATCGGCCTCATGACCGTTCCCCCGATCCCGCGTACCCCCGAAGACTCCCGTCCTTCCTTCGCACGGCTCCGCGAGCTGCGTGAGGCGACCCAGGAACGACATCCGGATGTGCTGGAATCGTCGATGGGGATGTCGTTGGATTACGGGGTCGCGGTGGAAGAAGGCGCTACGATTGTGCGCATCGGGACGGCGCTGTTCGGGTCCCGAGCGACCAGGCCCCGATGAACGAACCGGGGAACGGGCCGGGTGACGAGGAGGAACCGACATGACGGGCGTGTGGAAGAAGACGCTGAACTATCTCGGTCTGGTCGAGGACGACGAGGAGTTCGTCGAGGAGCTGCCAGATGTGGAGCCTTCGCCGGTGCGTCGCATGCGCCCTCATCCCGTCCGGGAGGTGTCCTCCGAAGCGGAAGGCGTGGTGCGCACGATCGCGGCACCCCGTCCTGCCGGCGGATCGTCCGTGATCCACAAGTCGGAGCCCAAGCGGTTCAACGAGGCTCGTGAGGTCGCCGACCGGTTCAAGGAAGGCACCGCCGTCATCATGAACCTGCAGAGCACCGAGGATTCGACCGCACGGAGGCTCGTGGATTTCGCGTCGGGCCTCGTCTACGGCCTCGACGGCAAGATCGAGCTCGTGGCGAACCGCGTGTACCTGCTCACGCCGGCCGATGTCGAGGTCTCGGCGGAGGAGCGCGAGCGCATCGCGGGTGGGGGCTTCTACAACCAGTTCTGAAGCGCACGCGAGACCGTGACCCGCAGCGCCGCTGCTAGCATCGCGCCTCGATGACGAGCGGTGCTGCCTCGTGACGGAGATCATCTGCCTCGCCCTGCTCGTTGCGATGATCGTCCTGTTCATCCGGGTGATCGTGGACTGGGTGGTGCTGGCGGGTTGGCGCCCACCGCACTCCGGGCCGATCCGGGCCGCGCTCGACGTGACCGTCGACGTGACGGAGCCGCCGCTCCGGCTGCTCCGACGGATCGTGCCGCCGACCGGCGGGTTCGATCTCTCCGTCCTGGTTGCGTTCGTCGCCCTCACCGTGTTGCGTACAGTGGTCTGCTGACGATGAGAGGGTGAGATGAAGAAGAAAGACGCGGCGACCGAGAGCGGATCGGAGTGGAGCGGGCCGACCGGCAACCGCGTGAGCCCGCTCGATGTCCAGCAGAAGGAGTTCCACGTCACGCGGGTGGGCGTCGGCTATCGGATGCGCGAGGTCGACGAGTTCCTCGATCAGGTGACCGACACCCTGTCGGCGCTGATCGCGGAGAACGAGCAGCTGCGAGCGTCGAGCGGGGGCGCCTCCGCCACGGGCGCGCCGGATGCCCGCGCACGAGAGACGACGGCGAACCCCGCCGATCGGGCGGCGGTGGATGCCTTCCTCCAACGGGAGAAGGCGTTCCTCCAGAACCTCGGCGGACTCGTGCAGGCGCACGCGGAGGAGCTGCGGTCCATGATCCGCGCGACCCGCGACGCGCGCCCGCAGGTGGTCATGACCCGAGAGGAGCCCGCGCCCGAGCAGGAGCCCGCGCCTGAGCGGGAGTCCGTGCCTGAGCGGGAGCTGGTGGTCGAGCAGGAGCCCGTCGCCGAGTCCGTCGCGGAAGCCGAGCCGGTGACGGAAGAGCCGGTGACGGAAGGCGAGGAACCCCCTCCTACGGTGCGCGTCGAGGAGGCACCCTCGTCCGAGCCGACCTCGCCCGACGAGGACGAAGACGATGAGCCCGCTGCGACCACCGGGGTGATCGCCGAGGAACCGATCAGGCTCGAGGATCCCGAGCCGGCGCGTTCACGTCGGTCGGAGGAGAAGGAAGGGGATTCGCTCCGGGAGCTCTTCTGGGGCGAGGAGTAGCCCCGGCCGGGACGGAGGCCTCGGTCACGTCGTTCGCTTGAGGGTCACCACGACCTGGACGCCGTCGAGCTCCGAGGCCTGGCGGAAGCCGTCGATGCCCTCCGTGCGCAGCTCGGACGCGAGCGTCTCCTCGGCGATCTCGTCGCGATGTGCGGCCAGCGCCTCGGCGGGCTCGTCCGAGGTCTCCACCGCCAGGTCGATACGGTCGGTCACCTCGAGCCCGGCTTCCCTCCGCGCGTCCTGGATCATGCGCACCAGCTCGCGCGCCACCCCCTCGCGCCGGAGCTCGCGCGTCACGTCGAGCTCGAGGGCGACCGTGATGCCTGCCTCGGTTGCGACGCCGTATCCCGCGCGCACGTCCTGGCTCAGGGCGACATCGCCGGGACCGATCACGATCGGCGACCCCTCCTCGATGGAGATCTCCACCTGCTCGCCGGCCGCCAGCCGAGCCGCGAGCGAGCCGTCGTCCTCGGCCAAGGCGGACGCCGCAGCGCGCACGCGGGCACCGAGGCGTGGGCCGAGCACCTGGAAGTCGGGTTTCGCTCGCCACCGACCGAACGACTCGGCCGACCCCGCGAGGTCGACGCGCTTCACGTTCAGCTCCTCTGCGACGACGCCCAGCAGCTGCTCGAAATCCTGCCCGCCGACGGGCAGGTGAACCACCGCCCGCGCGAGGGGCTGCCGGGTTCGCACGCGCGTCTCGGTCCGGATGCGCCGACCGAGCTCGACCACACGCCGTGCCAACACCATCGCCTCGTCGAGTCCGGGATCGATGACCGCCTCGTGCACCTCGGGGTAGTCGGCGAGATGGACCGAGTCCGGACGACCGGCCCGGACGGCCGCGATGTTCGACCAAACTTCCTCGGCCACGAACGGCGTGAAGGGCGCCAGGAGCGTCGCGGTCGTCACCAGGCACTCGTGGAGCGTCTCGAACGCGGCGGCTGAGTCCTCGCCGCCGGCCCCGCCAGGGTTCCAGAACCGGCGCCGTGATCGCCGGACGTACCAGTTCGACAGATCGTCCACGAACGTCTGGATGCGCCGACCGGCGCCCGTGACGTCGTAGGCGTCCATGCCCTCCCGAACGTCCCGGACGGTGCCCGCCAGTCGGGACAGGATCCACCGGTCCAGGACGGGACGGGATGCCGGCGCCGTGCGCTCGCCCGCGTCGGGATCGACGCCATCGGCGTTCGCGTACAACACGAAGAACGAGTAGACGTGCCACAGGGTGAGCAGGAAGCGCCGAACGGCTTCCTCCAGCACCGAGTCGCCCAGTCGCCGCGACGCCCAGGGAGAGCTGCTCGTCAGGAGCACCCACCGGAGCGCGTCTGCGCCGAACCGTTCCATCGTGGGCATCGGGTCGATCACGTTGCCGACGGACTTGGACATCTTCCGGCCGTCCTCGTCGACGATGAACTCGAAGCAGACGACGTGCCGGTAGGCGGGAGAGTCGAAGTGCAGCACGCCTTCCGCCATCAGCGTGTAGAACCAGCCACGGGTCTGGTCGATCGCCTCGGAGACGAAGTCCGCGGGGAAGCGCCGCTCGAAGACGTCCTGGCCTCGCCCCAGCTCCGGGTGGTAGCCCCACTGGGCGAAGGGCATCGCGCCGGAGTCGTACCACGTGTCGATCACCTCGGGGACACGGTGGGCCTCGCGACCGCAATCCGGACAGTCGAACACGACCTCGTCGATCGTCGGGCGATGAGGATCGAGGCCGGTCACGTCACGGCCGGCGCGCTCGCCCAGCTCGCGCAGGGAACCGACGGCCGTCGCGTGACCCTCGTCGCACCGCCAGATCGGCAGGGGCGTGCCCCAGTAGCGCTCGCGGGAGAGGGCCCAGTCCACGTTGTTCTCGAGCCAGTTCCCGTAGCGCCCGTGCTTGATGTGGTCGGGGTACCAGGCGACGTCCTCGTTCACCGCGAGGAGCCGCTCCTTGACCGCGGTGGTGGGGCCGGACCCGGACGTGGGCGCGTCAAATAGGA
>CBHFMJ010000169.1:0-5835 GCA_965994715.1 uncultured bacterium
CTCGTCCTCGGCCTCGCGGCGCAGGGCGACCCGGCGGCGATCGCGACCGCGCGCGAGGCCGCCGCCCTCCGCTCGCGGGTCACGGACCCCGACATCGCGATGCACGAGCCGTTGCGATCGGTGTGGTGCGCGGCCGTCGCCAGAGCGTCCCGCGGCATCGTGGTCCACTCTCCGTTCGGGAAGCGCTACCTCGAGTCCGTGGGTGTGCGCACTCCGATCTTCACGGTGCCCCATCCGGTCGTCGAGGACGAGACCACGATGCGGCGCGCCGAGCCCCGCGCGAAGGAGCTGCGCGCGATGCTCGCGGCGCAGGGTGCGCGCACGATCGTCGTCGCCCCCGGCGACGTGAACGAGGCGAAGTGCCTCCCCGCGCTCGTCGAGGCGATCGCCACCCTGCCCGGCGACGTGCACGCCGCGCTCGTGGGCCGTCGGATCCCGGGGACCGACATCACCGCGGCGATCGAGGCCTACGGCATCGGGGATCGGGTCACCGTGCACCATGACGTCTCCGACGACGACTTCCGGGCCTGGCTCGTGGCCGCCGATATCGCGGTGGACCTCCGGTTCCCGCATCGCGGTGAGGTGAGCGGGTCGCTCTCGATGGCGATGGTGGCCGGCACCCCCACGATCGTTTCGGCCACCGGCACGTACCTCGACATCCCGGTGGAGCTCGTGGTGCGCGTCGGTCGGGGACCGGCCGATCCCGCAGAGCTCGCGCGCGGGACCCTCGAGCTCCGGGACGAACCGGAGCGACGCGCGCGGGTCGGCTCCGCCGCGCGCGCCCACATGGCTGCGCTCCGCGACACGGAGGCGACCGCCCGAGGCTACGAGGAGGCGATCGTCGCGACGCGCGCGATCGTCGCCCACCCCACCAGGCCGCTGCGCGCCCGATGGGCGGCGAGCCTGGTCGCGGTGGGGATCGACGACACCCTCGTGGAGGAGGGCTACGGCGTCTCCTATGTGCGGGCGCTCGAAAGCTTCGAACGAACGCCATGATCGTTCCGCGGTGCGGCGCAGGGCCATTGCTAGACTCGCGACCGTCGCCCTGACCTGGGCGTTCGCCGCGAACAGGAGCCTCGCCATCGCCTCGACGGCCGCCGTCGTCCGCACGTCCGAGTCGCCCCCCCTCGGGGTGGGGCCGCGGCTGCGCGCGCGGCTCGCGCACCGCGAGGTGCTCGTCAACCTGATCCGCAAGGAGCTGAAGGTGAAGTACACGGCGTCGGTACTGGGCGCGGTGTGGTCGCTCCTGAACCCGATCGTCTTCCTTGCGGTCTTCTCCTTCGTCGTCGAAGTCTTCAGCAACCCGGTCCCCGACTTCCCCGTGTTCCTGCTGTCGGGGCTCCTCGCCTGGAACTTCCTCGCGAACGCGCTTCAGGCAGGCTCGCGGTCCGTGATCGACAACGCCAACCTCGTGAAGAAGATGGCCTTCCCGCGGGAGATCCTTCCACTCTCGTCGATCGGTGTCGCGCTGTTCGACTTCCTGCTCCAGTCCGCGGTCTTGTTGCTGATCATCGGGGTGTGGTGGGCCGCGGGGCCGGGACCCGGCTTCCACCTGCCGGAGTTGGCCCTGTATCCGCTGGCGATCGTGGTGCTTCTCGTGTTCACTGCATCGCTCACGTTCTGGGTCGCGGCGCTCAACGTGCGCTACCGCGACGTTGGGCACCTCCTGAACCTCGCCCTGCTCGTCTGGTTCTGGGCGACGCCGATCGTGTACCAGGGGTGGCTCGTCCAGCGGAAGCTCGAGACGATCTCCTTCATCGGTCTCGACGTCTGGACCCTCTATCTGCTGAATCCGGTCACGGTGATCGTTCTCGGGTTCCAGCGCGCGCTCTACTCGATCGTGCGACCACTCGACGGCGGGGATCCGATCCTCCCGATCATCAGCCTCGGAAGGTTGGCGGGGATGCTACTCGCGGTCCTGGCCGTCTCGACCGTCGTGCTCTACCTGGCGTGGGGTTCCTTCTTCCGTCGCTCGGGCGATTTCGCGGAGGAGCTGTGACGACCGCGATCCGGATCGACGGCCTCTCCAAGATGTTCCGGCTCTTCCGCGAACGTCCGACGTCGCTCAAGCAGCGGGTCCTCGTCTCGCGATCACGCTCGGAGGAGTTCTGGGCGCTCCGCGACGTGTCGTTCGACATCGCGGAGGGATCCTCGATGGGCCTGATCGGTCACAACGGGTCGGGGAAGACGACGTTGCTCAAGTGCATCGCCGGGATCCTCCGTCCCACAGCCGGCACGATCCGCTACCAGGGGCGCCTGGCAGCGCTCCTGGAGCTCGGCGCCGGCTTCCATCCCGATCTCACCGGCAGGGAGAACGTGTACTTGAACGCGTCGTTCCTCGGCTTGTCACGACGAGACACCGACCGGATCTTCGACGACGTCGTGGCGTTCGCCGAGCTGGAGGACTTCATGGACAACCAGGTGAAGTTCTACTCCTCGGGGATGCTGGTGCGGCTCGGCTTCGCCGTCGCCGTCCACGTGGATCCGGAGGTGCTCCTGATCGACGAGGTGCTGGCGGTAGGCGACGAGTCCTTCCAGCGACGCTGCCTCGATCGCATCCGCAGGTTCCAGGCGGACGGCCGCACGATCGTGCTGGTCACACACGCGCTCGACGTCGTCCGCGACGTCTGCGACGAAGCGGTGATGCTGGAGCACGGCTTGCTGCACGCGATCGGGACGCCGGACGACGTCGTCCGCACGATGCGGCATCGGATGCTGAGCGACGACCCGACGTTCGTCCCGGAACAGGGGAGCCGCGAGGTGGAGATCTCCGGCGTCGCGATCGAGTCCGAGGGAGGCCTCCGCGATACCGTGCGTCCGGGCGAAGGGCTGACGATCACGGTCGATGTCCGTGCCGACGCACCCGTCCCCGACGCGGCCGTCTCGTTCGCGATCGTCTCGGGATCGACCAACCACCCCGTCCTCGAGGGGAAGACGTCCGAGCTCGGGGTCAGTCTCGGCCCGGTCGACCGCAAGAAGCGGGTCCGGTTCCGGATCCCTGCGGCTCCCTGGGTGAGCGGGACCTACTTCGTGACCGTGGGCCTCGACTCCGCCGACGGTCGCGTGTTCCATGTGCAGACCCAGCACTACCCGCTCACGGTCCCGGACGTCGACCATGCCGTGCACGCGCTCGCGGTTCGGCCGACCGTGGAGGTCGAGGACCTGTGAGCGATGACCGCCCCGATGCGATCACGGATGGTCGCACCGGTACCGATCCCATCCACATCACTCCTGGGGAGACGAGTCATCTCATGTTGATCGCGCTCATCCTGCTCTCGGTCGTGCTCGCCGCCGTCGCACAGCTCACGTTGAAGCACGGCATGGATCAGGTGGCTGCCGGGACCGGCGTCCTGCGCTTCGACGCCGAGTCCGTGCGTGACGTGGTCACGACGCCGGCGGTCTGGGCCGGTCTGGTCCTCTTCGGCTTCTCCGCGGCCGTCTGGCTCGCGGTGTTGTCGCGAGCGTCGCTCTCCTTCGCCTACCCGTTCGCATCGCTCACGTACGTCCTGATCGTCCTGGCCGATCGCTTCGTGCTCGACCAGGAGGTCCCCGCGCTCCGCTACACCGGCGTCGTCTGCATCGTCGTCGGGATCGTGCTGGTGGCCCAGACCCGCCACGCTTGAGATCCGGATCGGAGCGAGCGGGATGAAGGCCGTCGTCCTCGTCGGGGGAGAGGGCAGGCGCCTCCGCCCCCTCACCGAGACCGTGCCGAAACCGCTCCTGCCGCTGGTCGATCGGCCCATCCTCGCGCACGTCCTCGACCACCTCGTCGCCCACGACGTCACGGAGGTGGTCATGTCGTCCCCGTATCTCGAGGAGACGTTCCATCCCTTCCTCGAGACGAGGGGTGATCGCCCCACGGTCACCTGGGTCACGGAGCGGGAGCCCCTCGGGACCGGCGGGGCGATCGTGAGTGTGCTGGATCGCCTCGGCGACGAGCCGTTCCTCGCGCTGAACGGCGACATCCTGACGGACCTGGACCTGACCGCGATGCTCGATCGGCATCGGTCCCGCGGCGCCGCGGTCACGATCGCGCTGCACCACGTGGAGGACGCGCGCGCGTTCGGACTCGTCGCGACGGATCCCACCGGCCTCGTCACCGGGTTCCGGGAGAAGCCTCCGGATCCGATCCCCGGGGACATCAACGCCGGAACGTATGTCCTCGACCCCTCGGTGCTCCGCGGCTGGGACCCCGGGACGTACGTCTGGATCGAGGGCGAGATCTTCCCGTCCCTGATCGCCGAGGGCGTGGCGATGCACGCGTTCGGCTCCGACGCGTACTGGCTGGACCTCGGGACGCCGGAGCAGTACCTCCGTGCGCACGCCGACCTGCTTGCCGGCAGGGTCGCCGGCCATATCTTCGACGCTCCCTGGATCGGGCCGGGCGCGCGTGTGGACCCCTCGGCCCGCGTCGGGAGGTCCGTCGCGATCGGGCCCGACGCGCGGGTCGATGCCGGCGCCGAGGTCGATGGATCGGTGCTCCTCACCGGTTCGGTCGTCGAGGGAGGCGCGCGGGTCGTGCGCTCGGTGCTCGGATCCGGGGCGACGGTCGGGGCCGGTGCATCGCTCGCCGGATCCGTGCTCGGCGACGGCGTCCGGGTGGGCCCGGGTGCGAGCCTGGACGGGGTGCGCCTGGGCGCCGACGCCGCGAGACCCTGAGGGTCCCCGCTCTCCGCCTCAACCACCCGGGGGACGGCACCGATGTGTGTAGGGTGTCCGACTCGACCGTGGGGAGCCCGAAGCTTCGACGTGCGCGCGTGCTCGTGACGGCCTTGGTGGTCGTCATGACGCTGTCGACCGGTGCCGTCGCACAGGCGGTCGAGACGTTCCGCTTCCACGGGTCCGGCTACGGCCACGGCATCGGGATGTCCCAGTGGGGCGCCTACGGTCTGGCGCAGGAGGGCTGGTCGCATCGGAGGATCCTCACGCACTTCTACTCCCACACCCGCGTCGCGACGTCCTCCACGCTGCCGAAGAAGGTGCGCGTGGGGCTCACCGCCGGTCGCTCGAAGATCCACCTCGGCGCCCGCAGCGGGCCGGTCCAGCTGTGGCTCGACGGACCCGGTCAGACGTTCGTCGCGAAGATCCCGTCCGGGAAGACGTGGACCGTCTCGGCCGCGCCGGCCGTCCGCAAGTACACGATCCGCGACGATACGCGCGCCTTGGTCGGAGGGGTCCGGTGGGGCGGTCCGGCCCGACCGCTGTTCGCCACCTTCGCCGGAACGGGTTCTCGGGTGTTCGTCCCCGAAGCCGACGAGGTGTGGCATCAGGGATACGCGTACGCCTACGGGTTCCTCGAGTTCGATCTGAGGGGATGCGTCGATCGCTGCGTGGAGCGACTCACGATCGAGCTCCCGTTCGAGGCCTACCTCCGCGGGATGGGGGAGATGCCGAGCAGCTGGCCGGCCGCCGCGCTACGGACCCAGGCCGTGGCCGCCCGGACGTTCGCGACGTACAAGATCAAGCGGTACGGGCTGCGGAGCGACTGCGATTGTCATCTCCTCGATGGCTCCGGCGACCAGGTCTACGTCGGGTGGAACAAGGAGAGCGGGCCCGATGGCGACCGATGGGTCGCCGCGGTGGTCGGCACCCGCGGGGAAGTCGTCACGTATCAGGGATCGGTGATCCAGGCTTTCTACTCCGCGTCGGACGGTGGCCACACCGAAGACGTCGAGGACGTGTGGCACGGCGGGAACCCGGCCTACGCGTACGGCTTCGGCAACCACAGCGGCCTGCACGAGACGCGGCAGCTCGCCGTGGAGGTCGGCGCGCTGGTCACAGTGGCCGTGATGGACCTCGCGATCAGCGAGATCGCGCTCGCCGCCTGGGACGCCA
>CBHFMJ010000170.1:0-5789 GCA_965994715.1 uncultured bacterium
GAGCTCTGCGAGATGGTGGATTCGCTCGTGGCTCCGCGCCACGGAGCGTGACCCTCAGATCTCTCCGGCTTGGTCCTCTCCGAGGACGACGACGACATCTGCGGCGGTGTCGATGGCACCGGCGTCCGCGAGCTCGGCCGGCAGTCGTTGGACCGGCACGCCTCCGAGGTACTCATCCGACAACAGCTGCGCGTCTGCTTCGTTCTGCGCCTTGTTGCCGTCCGCCCGGAAGTAAACGATCGAGTCGACGATCGGCTTGTCGGGCGCGTCCCCGGCATCTCCCGCCGGGAGATACTCCCCGACATCGACCAGCATCTCCTGGAAGTCCGCGGCGTAGCCCGCCCTCGACGTTCCGTTGAGGACCTGGACGAGCACGCCCTTCTGGTTGGGGACGATCGAGGCCTGCGGAGACGGAGTCGGGCTCGGCGTCCCGGTCGGTGACTGGGACGCCGATGGCTCGGGCGGGGCCGCGACCCCTTCGTCGTCGAAGCCGTTGGCGAGCACCGCGACCCCTCCGATGATGAGCGCGATGACGATCGCGAGCCGCGCGATGCCCGGGTTCACTCGCGCATCCTATCGTCCGCAGCCTGCGGCCCTCGGCGGTCCGGCCGGCGTGCTCCTCCCCGGCTCAGACGCGCACCCCGAGGCCTGATGCCGTCCGAGACCGGCGGCGCACGGCGCGCACGCGCCGCAAGCGGCGGACCAGCATCGGGTCGTACGCCACCGCCTCCGGGCGATCGATGATCCGGTGGAGGAGCTGGTGGTAGCGCGAAGGAGAGAAGCCGAAGCGTTCGCGGATCGCGCGCTGTTTGGGCACGGTGAGCTTCCAGGCCTCCCGTTCGAAGTCGAGGACCTCGCGCGACCGTGCGTCGAGCGCCACGGAGGGTTCCGAAGCAGGATCGGAGGCGGTATCCGAGCCCGGACGTGCGGAACGCTTCCGATCTCCCATGGCCCGAGGGTAGCCCGCGACATGCAGGGTTCAAGCACCGGCGCTTCGGTCCCGACGATACGGGAGATGGGAGGATGGGTTTGGGAAGGCCCTGGTTGATGGCGCGAAGCGAAGAGATCGGCGAGAACGCCGCCCCGTCGGCGGACCTCCGCTTCGTGGCGCAGCTGAACATGCTCCACAGCATGGCGGCCACCCTGACCAGCCTCGACGACGTCTCCGAGATCGCCGCCGCGATCACGGACGAGCTCCACACGATCCTGGACTACCACAACTGTCGCGTCTACGTGATGCAGGACGACGGCTCGACGCTGCTCCCCATCGCGTTCCGCGGAGAGATCTTCTACGAGTACGAGCACGAGACGCTCGAGGAGCTCATCACCCAGGTCGGGGAGGGCATCACGGGCTGGGTCGCCGAGCATCGCACCTCCCTCCTCACCCCCGACGCGAGGCTCGTGGAGTTCGCCGTCCAGATCCCCGACACCGACGACATCCTCGAGTCGATGCTCGCCGTGCCGATGACCGTCGGCGACGCGGTGCAGGGCGTCATCGTCCTGTCCAGCCTCGGCTACGGAGCCTTCGACGAGGAGGACCAGCGGCTGCTTGAGGTGCTCGCCTCGCACGCCGCGATCGCGATCTCGAACGCGAAGCTCCTCCAGGCGGAGCGGACGGCGGCGGAGACGTCGTCGGCCCTGCTCGGGCTCTCCGAGCAGCTCACCCAGCTGCGCTCGGTCGGAGACATCCTCCAGGGAGCGATCGAGACCGTGTCGTCGCTGATCGGCGAAGCGGCGGTCGCGTTCCACATCCGCGATGAGCAAACGGGCGACTTGCGCCTCGCGCGGCTGCTCACGCTCGATCCCGACGCGATCCGACCTCGGCACGAGATCGGCGACGTCCCCGAGTCGGTCGCCCTGTCGGTCGTATTCGACAACGACGAGCCCCTCGTCCTCCCGCGCACGTCACCGTTGATGCAGGGCGACTACCTCATCTCGAAGGAGCCCCGGGAGGTGCTGGTCGCGCCGATGACGTGGGAGCCGGACGGAGCCGGCACGATCGCCGTCGTCGGCGGACACGGCGACGGGCTCTTCGGGGATCGGGAACTCCGCCTGATCCGCGGCGTGGCCGACCTGACGTCGCTCGCGCTCGGCAACGCTCGACGGATGTCCGAGCTCGAGCGGTTCCACGAGCTCGTGGCGGGACTGGACGCGGCCTTCTGGGAAGCGTCGATCCCGGGGATGGAGTTCACGTTCGTCGCCGGCGCGGTGCAGGACCTGTTCGGCGGCGACACCGGATCGTGGCCGGGCCAGGATCGCACCTGGGGTTCCCACATCGACCCCCGTGACCGCGAGGAAGCCACCGGGTCGCTCCTGCGCGCGATCGACAGCGGCGTCGGGGAGGGATTGGAGTATCGGGTCCCAAGCGATCACGGCTCCCCCCGATGGATCCGAGATCTCGTGCACGTGATCCGCGGCCGCGGAGGAGCGCCCACGATCCTCCGCGGCCTGATGGTCGACATCACCGAACGCAAGCGTGCCGAGCGCGCGTTGGCCGCCAGCGAGCGGAAGTACTCCGATGCCTTCAAGCGCGAACGCGAAGCAGCGCAACGCCTCCGGATGCTCGACGACATGAAGAACACGTTCCTGGAAGCGGTCTCGCACGACCTCCGGACCCCGCTCACCTCGATCCTGGGATCGGCCCTCACCCTCGAGCGTTCCAAGCTCGACCTCCCCAAAGACGACGCCCTCGACATGGTGGGAAGGATCGCGGCGAACGCGAGGAAGCTGGAACGGCTGCTGTCCGACCTGCTCGACCTCGATCGACTCCAACGCGGGATCGTGTCACCGAAGCGCCGGGCCACCGACCTCGTGGATTTCGTCCAGCGAGCCGTGGGGGAGATGGACACGCGCGGGCGCCGGATCGAGCTCGACGTTCAGGCGGGGAGCGTCCAGATCGATCAGGCGAAGACGGAGCGGATCCTCGAGAACCTCCTGTCGAACAGCATCCGGCACACCCCCGAGGAAGCCAAGATCTGGGTCCGCGCGCGGCCGCACGAGGGCGGCGTGCTGTTCGTCGTCGAGGACGACGGTCCCGGGGTGCCTCCGGAGCTCCGGGAGGCGGTCTTCGAGCCGTTCCGGCAGGCGCCGGGGTCCTCGTCGGTGCACGCCCCGGGCGTCGGCATCGGCCTGTCCCTGGTGCGGCGCTTCGCCGAGCTCCACGGGGGCAGCGCCTGGGCCGAGGAGCGCGAGGGGGGCGGCGCCTCGTTCCACGTGTTCCTGCCCGGATCCTGAACGCTGCGGGCGTTGCGACGCACGCCACGTTCGCGAGAGCCGGCGGTCGGATTCGAACCGACGACCTAGCGATTACAAATCGCTTGCGCTACCGGACTGCGCCACGCCGGCCGGGACCTGAGTCTACCGGGGGATCTCCCGCGGCTTGAACAGGAATCCGTACGTCACCAGGGCGTAGATCACGAACGCGTCCAGTGCGAACGTGAGGAGACCGGCGCTCCCGGTTCTCCGGAGCTGCGTCAAGCCACCGATGATGCCGAGCGCCGCGAGCACGAGCCCAAGGACCCGCCCCGCGGGCCGGAGCCGGAGGATCAGCCACCCGGCGAGCAGGGACAAGATCCCCTGCACCACCAAGACCAGCGCGACGATCCGCGCGGCCGCTTCCCCCTCGAGGAACGGCGCGTCGATGTCGACGCCGTCGCCCGTCAGGCCCATCAGGGCGAAGATCGTGACGAGCGCCCCCGCGATCAGCAGGATCGCCGCCGCGCCGGTGACGGCGCCAGGACGCGACGTCGGCGGAGCTGCCGGACGCGGGGTCGGCACATCGGGAACGGTTCCGGGCGAAGGCGGTGGTGGGATGTCGTTCATCGACGATGCCCCCGGGAGGCGGTGCCGCGAGCCTAACCGGGGGATGGAGGAGAGGCAACGACCTCGCGCGGGAGGACGAAGCCGTAGAGGGCAGCTGCGAGTGCGGCGGAGGCATTCAATGACCCGACGCGACCCCTCAGAGGAAGCGCCACCAGCAGGTCGCACTTTTCGCGCACGAGCCGTGACATGCCCTGACCTTCCGAGCCCACCACGACCGCGATCCTCCCCGTCGGACACTCCTCATCGAAGATCGATGACGAGGCGCCGTGCTCCAACCCGATCACCGAGAATCCCGCCTCCTGCAGACGTTTGAGCGCTCGGGCGATGTTGGCGACGACGGCGTGCGGGAGATGCTCCAGGGCGCCGGCCGATGCGCTGATCGCCGCGGGGGTGACGCCGGCCGCGCGGCGGCTGCGGGTCACCAGTGCCGCGGCGCCCGCCGCCTCCGCCGTCCGCGCTGCGGCACCTAGGTTCTGAGGGTCCGTGATGCCGTCCAGGACGACGACGATCGCGTCCGGCGCGAACGCGAGGGTGGCGAGGTCGCGCTCTCCCAGTTGCCGGGGACCGGCGCGGCCGCCCACCGTACGGGCGATGACGCCGCGATGGTCGCCGGCCAGGGCGTCCAGCGCTCGCCGATCGGTCGCGCGGACGGGCACATCGGCCGCGCGGGCGGCTTCACGGACGGCCCGGAGCCCCTGGGTGTCGCGCGCTCCGGCGGCGACGAGCACCTCCCGGACCTGCCCGGCTCGGAGCGCCTCGACGACGGCCCGACGTCCCGTGACGAGCTCGCCGCTCACGCGACCACCGCGAGCGCGAGGCACCCGACGCCCTCGCCGGTGAGGCCGAGCCCCTCGGGACGTGTGGCCTTCACGGAGACCCGCTCGACCGGGAGGCCGACGATCCGAGCGAGTCGCTCGCGCAACTCGAGGCGTCTCGTCGCTATCGAAGGTCGGTCGCAGACGATCGTGACGTCGACGGAGAGGGGCGAACGGCCGCCCTCGGCGAGGAGCCCCAGGGTGCGGCCCAGCAGCTCCTCGCCCGAGATGCCTGCGGTCGCCGGATCCGTGTCCGGGAAGTGCGCGCCCACGTCGCCGAGCGACACGGCGCCGAGCAGCGCGTCGGCGATCGCGTGACAGACCACGTCGCCGTCGGAGTGCCCGGCGAGACCGGGTTCGCCTTCGAACCGGAGGCCCCCGAGCCACAGAGCACGTCCGGCCGCGAACGCGTGGACGTCGAAGCCGAGACCGACGGCCTGATCAGCCACCGGCGGCGCCCATCCGTCGATCCGCGTGCGCGAGGTCGGCCAGGGAGGTGATCTTCACGTTGTCCGGATCGCCCGGCACCGCGAGCACCTCGTACCCCGCCCAGCGGAGCATCGACGCATCGTCGGTGAACGAGGCGCCGACGGCCTCCGCGTTCGCGTGCGCCTCCCGCAGGGCGGCCGTGCGGAACGCCTGGGGGGTCTGGCCGAGCGCGAGCTCCTCACGTGATTCGACGCCCTCCACCACCTCGCCGCGCACCCGGAGCACCGTATCGGTCAGCGGGAGGACCGGAACCGCGCCGTCGGGACCTCCCTCCACGGCGCGAAGGACCCTCCGGAACAGGTCCGGCGAGGCGAAGGGCCGGGCGGCGTCGTGGACGGCAACGATCGTCGCGGATGCGGACACGGCCTCGAGGGCAGCCCGGACCGAGGCCTGTCGCGTCTCGCCCCCCTCGACGAACCGCACGTCGACCTCGAGGTCCACCAGGCAGGCGCGCGCGCGCCCCTCCCAGCCGGTCGGGAACGTCACCACGAGCCCGCCCACCCCGGAGGCTGCGGCGGCGGCGGCGGCCACCGCGAGGACGGGTCGGCCGCCGATCGGGAGGAGCACCTTCGGTTCCGGGCCGCCGAGTCGGCGACCGACGCCGGCGGCCAGCAGGATCACGATCGCCGCATCGGGCTCCACGCTCGCAGCATCGCAGACCGA
>CBHFMJ010000171.1:0-5738 GCA_965994715.1 uncultured bacterium
CACCGCGAGCGGGTCCTCGCTCGGCTCGTACTCGCCCTTCGGTACCGACCAGGCGCCGTCGTCCTTCTTCGCCCAGAGCGGACCGCCCGGGTGGACGAGGAGGATCTCCACCCCCGCATCGGTGCGCCGGTACGCGAGGAGCCCGGCGCTCAGCTTCGGCACGGCGCGCCTCCTCAGCTCGCCGACCGCTCGTGGATCGCCCGGACCGTCTCGATCGTGTCGGCGTCGTCGGCCCGCTTGTCGGGCCGGTAGCCCTTGACGCGGGCGAAGCGCAGCGCCAGGCCGCCGGGGTAGCGCGGGCTCGGCTGCAGGCCGTCGAACGCGACCTCGACGACGAGCTCGGGCCGGACGTGCACGGTGATCCCTTCGCGACCGGTCTCGATCTCCTGGAACCGCTCCGTCTGCCACGCGAGCATCTCGTCCGTCATCCCCTTGAACGTCTTCCCGAGCATCACGAACCCACCGGTCTCGGGATCCCGCGCCCCGAGGTGAAGGTTGCTCAACCGGCCCCGTCGCCGTCCGTGTCCCCACTCGGCCGCGAGGACCACGAGGTCGAGGGTGTGCGCGCGTTTCACCTTGATCCAGCCGGCGCCCCGGCGACCCGCCTCGTAGGGAGCGTCGAGCGCCTTCACCATCACGCCCTCGTGCCCACGCGCGATCGCGTCGTCCAGGAAGCGGTCGGCCTCCTCGACGTCCGCCGTGACGATCCGAGGAACGCGGAGCTCATCGGGCAGCCGTTCGTCCAGGGCAGCGAACCGCTCGACGGCGGGGCGGTCGATCAGGTCCTCGCCGTCGAGGTGCAACACGTCGAAGACGAATGCGGACAGCGGGTAGTCCGTCTGGAACTCCGTGAGGTCCTTCCGGCTCCGGGCCCCGAACCGGCTCATCGTCAGGCCGAAGGCATGTGGCCGTCGGTCGGGTCGCAGCGCGATCACCTCAGCGTCGAAGACCGCGGCCTCGAGGGGCTGGCTCCGGATCACCGCCACGATCTCCGGCACGCGATCGGTCACGTCGGCGAGGTTCCGTGTGAACGCGCGGACCTCGTCCCCCTGCCGGTGCACCTGGATCCGGGCGCCGTCGAGCTTCCACTCGACCGCCGCCGGCGAGATCCGCGCGAGGGCCGAGGGGACGTCATCGGCGGACTGCGCGAGCATCGGCTGCAGCGGGGTGAGGAGCGAGAGCCGGAAGCCTGCGAGGGCGGCGCTCCCTCCGTCGATGGCCGCCGTCGCCGTCGCGCCCAGGTCTCCGGTCAGCATCGCGGCGCGCCGGACCTCCGTTCGCGGGACGTTCGCGGCTCGCGCGATGGCCTCGACCATCACCCCTTCGAGGGCCCCCTGCCGGATCTCGCCCATCAGGAGTCCTCGGAGGAAGTCCTGCTCGTCGTCCGTGGCCCGCCTGAACAGATCGTGGAGCGCGGTGCGGCGGGCGGCCTGGGAGCCGGCGCCGACGAGTGCACCGATCCGGGTGAGCGCGGCGTCGACGTCGAACAGCTCCAACGTGGCCGGCTCCGAGGTCGCCGGCGGCAGGTCCTTCAGGGATGCCCATCCCACGCCGATCGACCCCTGCGGGAGCACGCCGGAGAGGTACGCGACCGCGATCGGGACCTCGACGGGCTCGAGGGCCGCGAGGACCGACGAGAGCCGGGCGACCTTCTCGAGCCGGGACGAGGTCGCGGCGACGTCTGCCGACGCCGCCGCGACCTCACCCAGGAGCATCCGTGCCTTCGAGCCTGTGGCCGCTACGAGCCCTCTGGGCTCATCGGGCTCATGAGCTGGAAGTAGTTCCCGTCAGGATCGGCGAACGTGGCGATCTGCCCGTCCATCTCCTCCCCCGGGCTGTAGGGCTCTTGGACCACGGTGGCTCCCGCCTCCACGAACCGGTCGAACTCGGACTTCACGTCGGCGGTCTCGATGTTCCAGATCACCCTGCCCGGCTCGGCGTTCTTCCCCTTCACCTGATCGTGAGGGCCGATCGTGACGGCACCCGACCCGATCATCCAGCCGACGTACCCGCCGTCGTTCCAGGTCGGCTCGCCGAAGAGCTTCGTGTAGTACTCGGCCAACGGCTGCGGGTTCTCCGACCCGATCAGGACGCTGTTGAAGTTCATGACGCATCCCTCCCTTCCCTCGCCTCTTGACTACCAGACGGACGGCGCATGGGACACGCATCGAGGGGATCGCGTCCCGTTCGACGCTTCAGGGCCGTCTTCAGTCCACCTCGTCGTCCCAGCGCCCGTTCCGCTTCGCTTCCTCGATCGCAGCGAGGCCGGCCTCGGTCATCCGCCCCTCATCGATCAACCGCTCCACCCGGGCGCGGTTGGTCGGCGACCACTTGCTCGCCTGTCGTCGCGGGGTGTAGCGCAAGGCGAATCGCTCCGTGTCGATCGGACGCATCGCGCTGTCGATCCATCCGAAGCACAACGCCTCCTCGGTCGCCTCCACGAGCGAGACCAGCGGCGCCCCGCCGTGCTTCTTGGAGATCAGCACCCACGCCTCCTCGGCGGAGGCGTGATTGGCCTCGAGCCACGCGCGCCACTGCTCAGGAGTGGCGAACGCGAGCGGATCGCCGGCGCTCTTCACGTCCGCCATCCTAGGCACGCCCTCTCAAGACGACCCCTCGAGGGGCTCGATGAGGTCATGTCACCATCGGCGCATGGCGACGGACCCCCCGTTCCGCTCACCGTGCGTGCTTCGACGCGACGTGCTGATCGGCGGAGCCGTCGGGGCGGCGGTCGTGCTCGCACCGCGGTTGCGGGCGCGCGGCGCGGTGCCGGCCGACCTCGACCGCGGGATCCGCGAGCTGATGGCCGCCGGGCGGCTCCCCGGACTCAGTGCGGCCGTCGTCCCCGGAGGGGAGGTCGTCTGGTTTCGCACGCGTGGGGGATGGCGAACATCGCAGCGGGACGGCGCGTCACGCCCGACACGCTGTTCATGCTCGCGAGCGTCTCCAAGACCGTCGTCGCCACGGCCGTGCTCCAAGCGATCGAGGACGGCCTGTTCGAGCTCGACACGCTCGCGAACGACGTCCTCCCGTTCCCCGTGCGCCATCCCGTGCATCCCGACCGGCCGATCACGGTTCGCCAGCTCCTCACGCACACGTCGAGCATCCGCGACAACTGGAACCTGCTGACCGCCAGCTACGTGGCGGGAGACTCCGCGATGGAGCTGCGGACGTTCCTCCGCCGCTATCTCTCCCCCGGTGGGGCCGACTTCGCGCCGAACAACTTCTACGCGTTCGGCCCGGGTCGTTCGTACCGGTACGCGAACGTGGGCGTCGACCTGGCGGCGTTCCTGATGGAGGCGGCGGCCGGGATCGGCTTCGACACCTGGTGCGAGCGGCGGATCTTCGCGCCTCGGGGCATGGATCGGGCGGAGTGGCACCTCGCCGGACTTCCCCGTCGCGAGATCGCGATGCCGTACACGTGGGCCGGGAACGAGAACGCGTACGTCCCGACGGGGCACTACGGCTACCCCGACTACCCGGACGGCGCGCTCAGGACGACCGCCCCGCAGCTCGCCCGGCATCTCGGGATGGTGATGGCTGGAGGCTCCTGGCGCGGTCATCGGCTGCTGTCGAGGGCCTCGGTCCGGGAGCTTCAGCGCGATCAGGTGCCCGACGTCGAGCCGGGGCAGGGCTTGATCTGGTTCCGTCCCCCGTGGGGCCGACCGCTCTTCGGCTACGACGGTGGGGGATACCGGCGTCGCGACCGTCTGCTTCTTCGACCCTCGCGAGGACGTGGGCGTGGTCGCGCTCGCGAACGGCGGGTGGCGGCCGTCCCGCGGTGACTACCCGCTGTACGTGATCATGGATCGGCTCTTCGACGCCGCGCACAGGCTCGGCTGACCCTGACCGACGAAGATCGAGACCGCCACGAACATCGGGCGATGTGCAGGGACTTCCAGATCGTCGACGCGTCCATCCGGCCTAGCCGCTCGGTGGCGGTGGCGGAGGCGGCGGCGGTGGCGCGGTCAACGACGTCGTCTGCGAGGGCGCCTGCCCCTTCACGACGAGCGTGCCGGCGAGGATGTCGTGGAGTCCCTGCTTCCGCTGCGTGAAGGCCACCATCAGGAACCCGATCCCCAGGATCAAGGCCGACAGGATCTTCGCGAAGTGCCGGCCCGTTGCCTTGCCGAATCCGATCCGCCTGCCCTCGAGGTCCGTGACGATGATCCCCATCGCCATCTTCCCGAGCGTCGCCTGTTTCGAGGAGCTCTCCATCAACGCGGCGTACAGCCAACCGAGAACGGTCGAGATGCTCGACGCCGCGGGCGAGTAATACATGCTGGAGTTGGAGCCGATGTCGTCGCCGCCTCCCAGCGCCAGGATCAACGGGACCGCGACGATACTCAGCACGAGCCCGTCGAGGATCGACGCGACGACACGTCGCCAGAAGCCTGCGTACATCGAGGTGCCGTTCATGGTTGGGTCTCCCTCCGTCGCTCGATGCTCGCACGGACGGTGGCGCCTCAAATCCCTCTGCTACGTTGAGCGCATGGCCAGCTCGTCGCTCGAAGACGCGTTCGGGCACCACGTGTGGGCGACGCTGCTCGTCCTCGATGCCTGCCTGGCGCTCGCGCCCGAGCAGTTGGAGACGTCGGTGCCCGGCACGTACGGCTCGATCCTCGATACGGCGCGTCACACCGTCGGTGCGGATGCGTCGTACCTGTTCGTGCTGAGCGGTGGGCGCGTCACACCGATCGATGAGGACTCGATGGACCTCGCGGAGCTCCGCTCCACGATGGAAGCGCACGGAGCCGCCTGGTCCGAGACCCTGGCGAAGGACTTCGACCCGGACGTGATGCTCGTGCGCCATCGCGACGACGGTTCCGAGACCCACGCTCCCGCGAGTATCCGGTTGGCCCAGGCCTTGCACCACGGCACCGACCATCGCAGTCAGATCGCGACCGCCCTCACGACGCTCGGGGTGGAGCCGCCGGCGATGGACGTCTGGGACTACGGCAACGAGGTGGGTCGGGTCACCGAGATCCCGCCCACGTCGTGACATCGGATCGACAGGCGTCGAAAGCCGCCGCGTTCCGCGCGTTGCACGACGGCGAGCCCTTCGTGATTCCGAATCCATGGGACGCCGGATCGGCTCGCGTGCTCGAGGCCCTCGGGTTCCGGGCGCTCGCGACGACGAGCTCCGGACTCGCCTTCACTCTGGGTCGTCTCGACGGGAGCGTGACGCTCGACGAGATGGCGGAGCACGCGGGGGCACTCGATCGCGCGACCGAGCTCCCCGTCTCGGCGGACCTCGAGAACGGCTACGGCGCCGAACCGGAGCAGGCCGCCACCGCGATCCGTCGAGCCGCGGAGGCGGGCGCCGTCGGCGGGTCGATCGAGGACTTCGACCGCGACGAGCGCCGTCTGTATCCCCTGGACCACGCGACCGCGCGGATCGTCGCGGCGGTGGAGGCGGCTCGCGAGCTCCCGTTCCCGTTCACGCTCACGGCGCGGGCCGAGAACCACATCTGGGGGAACCCCGACACGCATGACACGATCCGCCGGCTGCAGGCGTTCGAGGAGGCCGGCGCCGACGTCCTCTACGCCCCCGGCCTCGAGACCATCGATGACATCCGGACGGTCTGCGGATCGGTGGCGAAGCCGGTGAACGTGCTGGCCCGGCCGGCGATGCGCCTCGCCGAGCTCGCCGACGCGGGTGCGCGCCGCGTGAGCGTCGGCGGTGCGCTCACGTGGGCGGCCGTGAAGGCGTTCGCCGACGCAGCGACCGCCATCCG
>CBHFMJ010000172.1:0-5699 GCA_965994715.1 uncultured bacterium
AGCGCGCCTGGCGGGTCTGTCTGGACCCCGCACACGAGCGGCTCGGCGAGCTCTTGGGCTCGGCCGCGCCGGACCCAAGGTGCCCCCTGGTCACGGCCGAGGGGCCGCGGGAGGTCGGGGGGTGGGGGGCTGAAGGAGCGAGCTCTCGAGCGTAGCCCCCGGGAGGAAGGAGCTAGCGATGGAACGGATCAGTCACTGGATCGGCGGCAAGGTCGTCCCCGGGGAATCCGGTCGAACCGGCCCGGTCTTCAACCCGGCGACCGGGGAGCAGACGCACGAGGTCGACTTCGCCACCGTCGACGAGGTCAGCCAGGCGGTCGCCGCCGCGGCCGAGGCGTTCCCGGCGTGGCGCGCGACGTCGCTCTCGAAGCGGTCCGACGTGATGTTCCAGATCCGCGAGCTGCTCGAGGATCGGAAGGCCGCGATCGCGGCGGCGATCACGGCGCAGCACGGGAAGGTGCTCTCGGACGCGATGGGCGAGGTGCAGCGCGGGCTGGAGAACGTCGAGTTCGCGTGCGGCATCCCGAACCTGCTGAAGGGCGGTTTCACCGAACAGGCGTCGACCGGCGTCGACGTCTACTCGATCCGCCAGCCGCTCGGGGTGGTCGCGGGCATCACGCCGTTCAACTTCCCGGCGATGGTTCCGCTCTGGATGCTCACGAACGCGATCGCGTGCGGGAACACGTTCGTGCTGAAGCCCTCGGAGAAGGATCCGGGGGCCTCCCTTGTGCTCGCGGAGCTGCTGCGGGACGCCGGCGTCCCCGACGGAGTCTTCAACGTCGTCCACGGCGACAAGGTCGCCGTGGACGCGATCCTGGACGACCCGACGATCCAGGCGGTGTCGTTCGTCGGCTCGACCCCGATCGCGAAGTACATCTACGAGCACGGCACGAGGGCCGGCAAGCGCGTTCAGGCGCTCGGCGGCGCGAAGAACCACATGATCGTCCTCCCCGACGCCGACCTCGACATGGCGGCCGACGCCGCGGTCTCGGCCGGCTACGGGAGCGCGGGTGAGCGCTGCATGGCGATCTCAGCGATCGTGGCCGTCGGTGGGATCGCCGATGACCTCGTCGAGAAGATCGCCGAGCGCTTGCCGAAGGTGAAGGTCGGGCCGGGCACCGATCCCGAGGCGGAGATGGGGCCGCTCGTGACGCGCGAGCACCGCGACAAGGTCGCGGGATACCTCGACTCGAGCGCCGAGCAGGGGGCTACGGTCGTCCGCGACGGTCGTGAGGACTCGCGGTTCGGCGGCGACGGGTTCTTCCTCGGCGTGTCGCTCATCGATCACGTCACCGAGGAGATGGATGCCTACCGCGACGAGATCTTCGGCCCGGTGCTCTCGGTGGTGCGGGTGGACACCTACGACGAGGCGCTGAAGATGGTCAACGACAATCCGTACGGGAACGGCGTCGCGATCTTCACGCGTGACGGCGGCGCGGTCCGGCAGTTCCAGTTCGACGTGAACGTCGGGATGGTCGGTGTGAACGTCCCGATCCCGGTCCCGGTCGCCTACTACTCCTTCGGTGGGTGGAAGAGTTCGCTGTTCGGGGACAACCACATGTACGGGCCCGAGGGGATCCAGTTCTACACGCGCGGCAAGGTCGTGACGGCGCGATGGCCCGATCCCGCCACGTCCGCAGTCGACCTCGGCTTCCCGAGGACACGCTGATGCCGTCGGCCGAGGAGCTGCTGCAGGCGGAAGAGGCCGCGTGGGCCGAATTCGTCGCGGAGGTGAACCGCGTGCCGGAGCACCGTCGCGGGGAGGAGGGAGTCGTCCCGGGCTGGTCCGTGAACGACCTGGTGTTCCACAACGGGAGGTGGGCGGGCGTCGCTGCCGAGAAGCTGAAGCTGATCCGCGACTCCGGGAGCCCAGGCGAAGAGGATCCCGACGAGGTCTGGCGAGGGAAGAACGATCTCTGGGCGGCCGAGTCGAAATCGATGCTCTACCAGGAGGCGATGTCGCGCGCCCTCGCCGATCGCGAGGCTGCGCGGGAGGCGTTGCAGGCACTCCCCGAGGTCACCGACGAAGCTGCTTCCTGGTTCAAGGAGGAGACGTTCGACCACTACCAGGAGCACACGGAGGAGGTCAGCCGCTTCGCCGACAGCCTCAGCGTCCCGGAGAGTTAACCGACGAGCCTCAAGAGAGCTGAGGATGGATGCCCAGATGAACGTCTCGCTGAGGCCTGTCGAGGATCGGGATCTCGATGCGATCTATCAGCAGATGATTGATCCGGCGTCGATCCGGATGGCCGCCTTCACGGCCAAGGATCAGACCGATCGTCGCGCGGTCCTCAACAAGATCTTGCGCCTTCGGGCCGACACGAGTGTCTCGTTCCGAGTCATCGACGTTGACGGAGCAGCCGCTGGAACGATCGGGTCTTTCCGGATCGATGATCAGCCTGAGGTGACCTACTGGGTGGACCGAAAGCTCTGGGGGAAAGGCGTCGCGAGCGCAGCACTCGAGATCCTTCTTGCCGAGACCGCCGAACGTCCGCTGTTCGCCCGAGCGGCCTCAGACAACCTCGGTTCGCTTCGAGTGCTGGAGAAAGCCGGGTTCCGGCGCATCGGGATCAATCGCGGCTTCGCACACGGTCGCGATGAGGAGATCGAGGAAACGATCATGCGCCTCGACTGAGGGAGGCGAGACTGCGTTCCGCCCCGCTAGCCTCCTGTAAGCCGCTCGTAGTACGAGCTCACGATCCCCTGGGCTTGCTCCTCGGATACGGATCCCGGGAGTCCCCCAGATCAAGCGTGTAGACGATCGAACCTGCTGTGAACCCCACCCAGTAGCTTTCGGAAGGATCTTCATCCTCGGTCCCGGCGGCCTCGATGTCCTCGGCCGTTGCGATCCGACGGACGCCGCGCGCATCCGGGATGCCATCTACGTCGAAGGCGCTTATCACCGCGGCACAGCTCTGCGGGCACGGCTTCATCGTGTCCGCTTCGAGGAGGTCGAGTGCGCTCATCGCCCCTTCCTCAGGATCAAGCTCGATGAACCAACTGAAGAGATGTGGCGCGGTGGGCGAATGCGAATCCCCGAAGAAGCGTACGTCCAGACCCGCCCTCATGAAACCGGCCTCCTGTAAAGACCGTGGTGACCTCTTCGTCGTCGGGATCGATCAGGGCAATCTCTGAAGATGTCGATGAACTCGTCGAGGTCCTCCGTCGTCTCGCCCTTCTCAACGGGATCAGGCTCCGATCCCGGTGCATCCGCGGTCGTGGGGAAGCGCTGCGCGACCGGGAGGGGGCATCATCAGCACCGCTGCACGCGACGAACGCGACCGCCGTCAAAGGCACAAGAAGTGGACGGCGAAGCGCATCGATGGACCTATGAAATGCAGGAGCTACTACAAGACAGGCGTTCTCGGAGAAGGCCGCTGTCACCGCGTGGAGTGCTACCCGGCGACCCGGTACTCGAGGTGCGTCACACCGCCCGTCTGGCTGACTCCCGTCAGTTCTAGCTCGGTCCGCTTGGGCAGCTCGTCGAACAACCGACGGCCGCTCCCGAGCAGGACATCGAGCAGGTGGATCCTGATCTCGTTCACGAGCCCCGCGGCCAGGAACTGCTGGTCGAGGTTCGCGCCCATGAGCCCGATCCGCTTGTCGCCGGCGGCCTCCTGGGCCTTCGCGAGGGCACTCTCGATCCCGTCGGTGACGAACGTGAACAGCGGGTCGGCGCCCTCGACGGGTCTGTGCGTGACCACGAAGCACGGGACCTCGCCGAGGGGACCCTTGCCACCCCATGCCTCGATCGAGTTGTCGTATGTCCGGCGGCCCATGATCACGGCGCCGGTGTTCTCGGTCAGGTCGCCGAACACGCGCTCGAAGACCGTCGGGTCGTCGAACATCCAGTTGTGCAGCCGCATCCCGTCTTCACCGAGCCCCTGCTCCGGGGAGTCGTTCGGCGCTGCGATGTAGCCGTCCAAGGACATGCTCATGTCGATCACCACGTCGCCCATGCCGCGTCCTCCCGTCGTCGACAACAACAGCCGCTGTCACGAACCTATCGCGGATGCTCAGGAGCCTGGCTCGCTCGGTCGGGGGTCGTAGCGCATGAACCAGATCTGCGGGCCGCCGCCGGGAGCGTCGTCGTCCGAGATCGTGCGGAAGCCCCGGCGCTCGTAGTACGCCACGTTGCCGGGCCGTCCGGTCTCGAGGAACGCCGGCACGCCATCTCGATCGGCGAAGTCCAGCCCAAGGCGGATCAGCGCCGCCCCCAGGCCCGAGCCCCGATGCGCGGCGTCTACGGCGATGTGATCGAGGTACCAGAACGGCTCGTCCGGGAAGTTCCTCGCGATCCACTCCCACATCTCATCGTGACGAGCTTCCGCGTTCGCGAGCGTCGAGCGCATCGAGCGGTCGATGTCCATCATGATCTGGTCGCTTCCGGGAGGGATCCATGCGGCGGCTCCGAGACCGGCGCCCGCTTCCCACAGCCATCCGTGCGCCGCGATCTGCTCGTCGAACGCCCGGAAGAAGTCCGTGACCAGATCCGTCCGGTCGGCCCCGAACGGCCACACGAGCATCGGGTCGTCGGTGAACGCGCGACCGAGGAGCTCAGCAAGCGCCGGTACCCGCTCAGGCGTCGCCTGGACGATCGGTTCGGACATCGGCGGAGCCTATCCGCCGACGAGGGACGTCCGTCGCCTATCCTTTCCCTTCCACCAATGGAGGACGCAGGATGCTCGAGCAGGAGACGATCAGGGAGCGTGAGGGGCGATGGAAGCCGCGCCCCACGCTGAGCGGGAGCGACTACACGAGCCCCGAGGTCTGGGAAGAGGAACGCGAGCAGATCTGGTTCGGCGACTGGGTCTGCATCGGCCGCGCCGAGGAGGTGGCGAACCCCGGCGATTACCTCGTCAGGGACCTCGTCGGGGAGTCGATCTTCATCACGAGGAACGCTCAGGGCGAGCTCCACGGCTTCTACAACGTGTGCTCGCACCGCGGGACGAAGTTCCTCGATGACGAGCCCGCGTCGGGCAACGTGCGGAAGGCATTCGTCTGCCCCTACCATTCCTGGACCTACGATCTGGACGGGCGGCTGATCGGCACCCCGAACGTGCGGGAGGACGAGCACTTCGACCGCGGGCAGTACCCGCTCCACAGCTTCCCGGTCGACACGTACGCCGGGTTCCTGTTCGCGAACCTCGCTCGGGAGCCGCGGCCGCTCCTCGAATCCCTGAACGACGGCGTCGAGAGCGTGACGGTGTTCGATCGCTTCGGCATGGGGGATCTCCGGATCGGCGCGCGGATCGTGTACGAGGTCAAGGCGAACTGGAAGATCATCGTCGAGAACTACAACGAGTGCCTCCACTGTCCGGTCGTCCATCCCGAGCTGGTGCAGGTGGTCCCCCTGTTCCGTTTCGGCGAGGTGTGGGACGGCGAAACCCGCGACGGCGGGAACGAGATGATGGACGGGGCGAAGTCCTTCACGATGACCGGCAGTTCGGAGCTCCCGCCGCTCCCCGGTCTCCTCGACGAGGACATGACCCGCTACTACGGGGCGTACCAGTTCCCGAACCTGCTCCTGAACATCCACCCGGATTGCGTCATGTACTACATCGGCTATCCGAGGGGACCGGGGCACACCACGGTCGTCTCGGAGTACCTCTTCCGGCCGGAGACGATCGCGGATCCCGCCGTGTTCAAGCCGGAGCCGGTCGTCGAGCTCTGGGACCTGATCTCGAAGCAGGACTGGG